>NZ_CP076133.1:1525000-1830000 GCF_018736045.1 Flammeovirga yaeyamensis
CAAGATGATATTCAACTGTATGTAATAAATTCTTTTTCTTATCGATTAACTGATAATCATATGTTTTAGTAGTAAGTATTTTTTTGTTGTCATCATTCAATATTTCAACATAATATAAATTCTTGGTAGTGGATTGATTATCGAGTACTAAATTCTTTTCTGTTTCTATTAAGATTTCATTGCTATTGTTCTCGATATCATATGATGCGAAATAAGTCATATTATCTATTTTATAAGAATAGATAATATGATTTTCACTTAGAGTAAAAACACTTAAATTATTTGAGGTGACTGGAAGTTGGAATAACTTTGTCGAAATTCCGGTCTTCAAATTTTCCACATAAACAAATGGCTTATCTTTTGATGAAGATGACTCTAAATAGATAATATGAGTTTCATCCTCTGATAGATCTGCATAAAACGGGTAGTTAGAAGCATTTTCAATTAATTTATTTTCAAACTTTTTGTTATCTATAATAAAAAGACCTTCTTTATGATTATAGATGAAATGATTTTTGTATTTCTTGAAATTATAAATGTCATTTTGAAAACGATCTATTGCAGCTAATTCATTCTTCGATTTATTATCAAACAATTTGATGTTACCCCAAATATCTCCACCTATTACCAAATCATATTTTTCATTATAGGCTATTGCACTTAAATCACTCATAAAATCTTTTTTTGCGTTAAAAAAAGATTTTGAATCATCTTCTAAACTAACCTGTTTTATACCATCCATATGTCCATAGACTATAGAATTTCCTACGATATCTGCTAAGTAGTTGTATTTAATATTTTTAATCAGTTTTTGTTCTATATAATCATATATCAAAGTACATGTACGCCCTTCTACTTTTGCGACGAACATTAATAAATTTTGATCTTCATCTATATGGACAATATTCATTGTGGTATATGAAACCTCAGATTTACGATCGTATTTAAATACTTTAATTGGTTTATTCGTAAGATAATCTTTATAGACAACCACTTCTTTATTGGTATATACAGCCATAAACTGACCGGATTTTGAAAACTGAATGTCATATATACGATTTCCATCTAGTGGGATACCGTAACGGGTGATTACCTTCCCAGAGTTTTCATGAATGACAAAAGGATTTGTCCACCCATGTGTATTTATACCAAGGATAAAAGGAGTAGCAGGAACTTTTCTTAAACGATGAACACTAAAATTACCTACATGATCATATTTTATTTCTCTTATTATTTTACCTGAAGCAATGTCGTAGGATTTTAAATTATCGCCTTGTGTGATAATCACTTCCCTAGAGTTATCATCTAAAATAGCATCATTAATGTTATCATCTGTGACTTCAATTTGTGTAATCACCTTTCTGGTTTTTACATCAAGAATGTAAACAATATTCTGAGAAAGTACTAAGATTAAGTTTTGGTCCTTACTAAATGAAATTTTACGAATTGGGGAGGTAACCGAAGCTTGTAAATAAACTTCTGGTTTATCACTTTCTAATTTTTTAACAAGGTCAAGGTTACTATCAAAAGTAAAACCAATACTATCGACAGTCATTGGTACATTCAAGCTATCAATTAATTGGGCATATTGTATATTTTTTTCTTGTTTATAAGACTTTACCAAGCTTTTATTTTTTAAATCCCATAAGAAGCAAGAATTATCAAAGAAAGAATTGGTTAATAAAAAGTCGTGTCCACTAAAATGCTGTGTACTTAAATCTGTGATATATCCATTATGTACTTTTGTAACTTGTTCTGGAGAGATTTTTCCAATACTTAAAGGGCAACGAATTAAACGACCTCTTGATCCTAGAATTAACTCTTTTGATTTTTCTAGAAATGTAATAGATGAAACAGCTTCTCCAAAAACATCTTTATGAGATGATATTATTTTTAATTTATCATCCAGTTGATGTACATCCCCACTCGATGTCCCAATAAAAACTCCCTCATTTGTAGAGCTAATCGCAGTAATAAAATCTTCAATATCATAGTTTTGTTGATTGATAATTTTTCCGTTTAGATCATAAACTACAATTTTCTTAGAGTCTGGAAATAGAGTAAGAATGTGGGTTTTATCAATTTGAAATGTGGCGAATAAAGGTCTTTTGTTTCCAGAAATTTCCCATTTATATTCTTTATTAAAATTAGAATAGTTCCAAACATTAACTTCTCCGTTTTTATGGAAAGTAAGGAAGTTATCCTTATTTGAGATATTGACAGGAAGTATATAATTATTCCAGGTAAATTCTTGTTTATTGGTCCTCTCCCCATCAACACCTATTAAATAAAGGGTGTTGAGTAAACTCATTTTATCTTGATTAGTTATGTTGAATGTGGAATATAAACTTTCAATATTTTCTTGATATAAAATACTTCCCCATAGGTCAAAAACAGTAACCTTACCTCCATCTGTTCTTACAAATTGTCCATTAAAGTTTTTATAATTGACATTGGAATAGGGTAAATCATAAAACCCTGAGATTAAATACTGTTTCCATGAATTTGATAAAGCTACTAATCCACTTGTAGTTTGAAGCAAGTATGACGAACCGAATATATTAAAGTAAGGACGATCACTCGTGTTATAAGAATTTAATTCACCCAATCCAATTTTCAGGTGTGGAATGTTATCTATATAAATATGGCTTAATTCCTTCCCCTCAAAATTGATATGTTTTATGGATGTTTTTATATCTGTTCTAAACAGTTCAGGTGATAATAATAAATGTATTCCCTGATCATTTATGATACTCCCCTTAATGAATTCTTTAGACTTATAGATTTCCGTTACTTTTTCATTTATCAATTCTAATACACTATTTGGTTTAATGAAAAAGATTCTCCCGGACGAATTTATTTTTACTTTTGCATTGGTTAATTCATGATTAGGAAGTGAGATATTCTTTATGTTTTTAGTCTTGAGGTCAACTAATTGTAAACTACTGAGTGTAATATTTGTTAGTGTATTTTCTTTGGGTATTTGAGCATTTAGATAAAAATTATCTAGAGCTATAGAATCTTGTAATGAATAATCTTCCTTATCCCAAAAACGCACAAAATCATTTACGGTAATTAGGTGTTTATCGGTCTCATATATTTTCGCAACATAATTCTTATGTGGAAGAAAGACTACTTCTTTACCATTAATCATTGAGACACCACGTACATCAGAATGTATATTATCACTTATCCAAATGATATTATTACTTTTAGATATAAGCACATCATTTACAATTGCTGAATTATTTTGGGCTTTTGCACCAAAGCTGAAAGTGATTAAGAATAATAGATAAAGTTTGAGGTAGCTCATTATAGATGTAGTTGATATAAGATAAATGTGTTGAGTAAATTTAATTGTTATAGTTCATCTTTAAAATAATAAATGAAATTATAATTATGAAAGCAATTACCATCTAGAAAATCTCCCCTATCCAAGAACATTATTCTAAGTATTTCTATAAAGAAAAAAACATAATATGATTAATGGTTGCAAGTTGCAACTAATAATTATATATATTATTCATAATCAATTAAATTGAAATACTTATTAACCCATTAACTTTGCTTCATGAAAAGGTTCATTGCCCTTTTTAAGGAAAAACCTTTTATATCCTCATTATCATTAACCTTTAGTGAATTATTATATAATTACTCACTACTCCTATTTGTCACACAAGTCTATTCGGCTGAAGATGTAGGACGTTGGTTCATATTTTTTGCTGTCTTTAATTTGTCGATCAATATTAGAGAAGGGGTACTTTATGTTGCATTAGTGAAATTTTCATCTGGAAAAGAAGATGAAACAGCACATTCTACTTATAAAACGGTTTTATACGCTCTATTACTTATAGAATCTTTAATTGGAGCGGTAATTTTTGCGATTGGGTATTATGATTTCTTCCCTGAAGTCTCCGCATTATTGTTATTTTATCCTTTGTATTCCATTAGTAATAATTGTTTAAAATGGATTGAAAATATTCATAAAAGTCGTGGTGAATTATATAAAGCAGTAATGATTAATTTCACTACTCTTTTAATGCTTTTCACTGCTTTCTTCTATTTCAGTAATTACCCTGTAGAATTAAGTAATTTAATTATCTATTTGAGTGGCCTTTATTTTGTTAGTTTTCTTATTGGTTTAAGTTCAATTCCAACCTTCAAAATAGTTATAAGTAAATTTAATAAGAAAACGTTCAAACACATTATGCATTATGCCAAACAGGGCACGTTAAAAGCGATATTTGGTACACTTGCTTCTAGGATGACTTTATTTATATCAGCTGGTATTCTGTCTTTGGAAGTAACAGCACTTTTGGGTGTTGCTCAACGATATTTGGTCTTAATTTTATCACTTAGTAATGCGATTCAGCTCATATTTTACCCCAAAATTGTATTACTATTTGAGCAAGGGAACTTGAGGCATTTTAAACTTGAATTTATAAAAACGATCAAAAGAGTATATACTTTGATTGTTCCTATCTCTATTGCTTTTCTAATAGTCATTAAACCACTTTTAAGTATTCTTCATGGAGAAGGTTATGGAGAGTCTTTCCATTTATTAGTTATTTTGATAATGTCAGCGCAGTTTTCACCATTAGGAGCTTTCTTCGGAAGTTATACTAATGCGATTGGTAAACCTCAATATTCAACCAATGTTGTGGTAATTAATAGCTGTATTTTAATTTTTAGTTCTTACTTCTTTGTCAAATTCTTTGGCGAATTAGGAACAGTACTTCCATTATTAGTTACAGAAATAATAGGATTCTTTATTATCTACAATTATTACCAGAAATACGAAAGGATCAATATTATATTATTGATGTTAAGGACACCAAAGCTATATATGATCTATTTTAGAAGAGCAAAACAACTCTATCACCTTAAATTCAAAAAAACTTCTTAGAAAAATTTGAATTATACATTTTTTGTCTTTTACTTTGTATCATCATCAAGAATCCTTAGATGGATGCCAACCGAGTAAATACCACGGTGGCAAAATAGATGAGGTCGGAACGACAAAAACATTCCCCCCTATTCTTATTAAATTCTTGATGTCATTGTAAAATTTTGTTTCACTCTAAATTTACATTTATGACATTATTCAATGAAAATGAACTTGTTGACGCCACCCTTTTAGGGCAGCTATCTGATGATGAACTGATACAACAGTTTAATCTTGAAGTCGGTAACTTTCAGTGGAATAGTTCTCGAGGTATTTTTTTAAATGCCTTGCACACAGAATTCCATAATAGAGACTTTAAAGGTTTATCCACTGTATTTAAAAGTGGTAAACTATCTCTTAAAAAGCCTATCCATTTATTAAATGGAGAATTGAATTTTATTTAGTATTTCAAAATTATATCAACATGAATTTACAAGAAGACATTTATATCTATTTCGTGGATCATTTTTCATCATTAAATGATCAATCATTATTGGAATTAATTAGGACTACATCAACTAAAGAGGTATCTCATCATAACAAAAAGATGTTAGATGCCTTAAATGATGTAAGGAATGCTAGATCAATCTGATTAACAGGTGTCACCCTATATGAATTGGGTGACACTTTTATTTTTTATATATCGGATAACCTCCTCCCTATTTGTCATTACTTTTTGTTTGGTATCTGATCCAATAATAAGGTTAATACCATATAATAATAACTTAGTGACAGGGTTATTAATAATCACTATATAAGAAGCTACAAGATATGAATAGTTGTCCAAAATTACTTTAACTTTATTAGCAAAACTCATACGGAGATCTGTTAGCATCATTTTTACTTTAGAAACATCATATATAAAAGTTGTAGGTTTTTGAATGTTTTCTAAAATGATATGAACTACTTTAAAAAAATGTTCTACATCTTTTTTATTCAATGTTTCTTTCCTGAATGTAATTATTACATGATCATCAAATGGATATTCTATTTTAAATGTTTCGTCACTTAATTTGTTGCAAAGGTAATCTAGAGGGTACATTCAATTTTTTGTTTGGGTAGTAAATAGATAATGAATTTAATTTTAATCAAGAAACATTTGATATTGATTTGATTACTTCACTATCTAATTCTGCAAAGCTTCTTGCCATATCAATATCATCGTAAACGTATTGTCTTATTTCTCTTTTAAATATCTTATTCATTGTATTTAATATCACTTTCATAAGCTTATTAGGTGCTACAATAAAATAAGCTCTCAATAAGTTCTGATATCTTTTATCATGTTCATTAAGTAAACGTCCATACTCTGCTCTGGCAGAGGAACTAATCCATTTGATATTACTTGAATCATCAATAACTACAAAAGGTGTATCAAACTTATCAAAAACTTTTTCTTTTAGTGCTTTAAATTCAATAATATCTTGATGAGTTGGGTTTTCAGATAAACATGTCATTGTCACAATTGGAAAGTCAGTAACATCTATTACTGCGGCATTACATGTGTAAATTTTATTCATAATAGTTAGGTTTCTTGTAAAATATTAGTAGTTGGGTTGTGATGTGTAATGGTAAGGTTATTTTAAGATACTTTCTGATAATCGATCATAAATTTTAATTCTGATTTTGCTTTTTTGTATGCTTCATCATAGCTAGAACAAATCACTTGTCTAAATCTTGGCTTAGCTACAAGGTTAATACCTTTCAACATGATATTCACTACAATATTCGGAACGACAACATATGCTGTTTTGAATAGGTGAAGGTATTTATCATCACTTTCTTTAAGATTCTTGCCGTACTCTATTCTTGCTTCAGAATCCATCCACTTTATTTTGGACACATCACTGATTACAATAAAGGGCTCATTGAAATCTTTGAAGACTTTATTTTTTAAATTTTTGTATTCAATTACATCTTCAAGATTGGGTTGTTCTTTATGACAAACAATTTTTACCAGAGGAAATTCTGAGATATCAAATGTTGCCACTGAACATTTATAAATTAATTGCATAAGTAATAAATTAGTACAATAAAAAAACATTACTTAATCATCTTTAGTTCAAAAAAGTGAATTTTTCTACAAAAAATTACAATGTTAGAAATTGCCTATAATATGAAATTGATAAGGCATTATTATCAGTAATCGTGAAAAAGACTAACACACCTCTCCCAAAAAATATCTTATGGTATTAATTTTTTTATCTAATAAAATTTGAACAAAAAAAAAGATCAGTCTTTGACTGATCTTAATTTTGTTTAGTATTTAACTTTACATGTTTATACTTATATATTAAATCATGAATTAATTCCTAATTTATGCAGATTTCAAGTTCTCGATAAGATCCTTTTCATGTAATGCTTTAGAATATGCCTGTTCAAAAGATTTACAAATTACTTGTTCGTATTTTGGTTTTGCTATGAGATTCACTCCTTTTAAAATAGCATTGGCAATAATATTAGGTACCACTGCATATGTTTTAATCATCAAATGACTGTATTTATCAGCAGTTTCTTTCATGTTTTTACCATAAGCTATCCTAGCATCTGCATCCATCCACTTCACTTTAGAAATATCACCAATTACAACAAATGGGGTTGTAAAAGTTTCGAAAATTTCTTCCTTTTTCGATTTGTATTCAATAATATCCTGTGCTGTAGGTTGTTCCTTTGTACACGTTATGATAACAATAGGAAATTGTGTTAAATCAAAAATCGCTATTGATGTTGTGTGAATTTTTTCCATGTATTTGTGAATGTTTACATTAATCTAAACACTCAATAATTTTTTTAAGTTCATAAAAGAAAAATACATTACAACTAAATTTTGCATATAAATGTTTTCAAAACCTATAAAAAGTCCTCATATGCATCAAAAAAAGCAATTTTCTAATCTTTAAATTAAAAAAATCACACTTTACTTACGTAAGCTTATTGATTCTCTTTATTAAAAATTTTCATGTCCATTCCTCCATCAATTTTACTAATAAAAGTTGCTGCAGATGAAACACCAAAAATATTTGTAGCTGTTCTACCCATATCAATCAAGGAATCAACAGAGAGTACAAAGGTCAATACGATACCCATCACTTCTGCAGAAATACCCATAATCGTCATGGCGGTAATTGCTGCAAATGAGGCTGTACCTGGTAAACCAGCAATACCGAATGAAGAAATAACCACTGATATAAACATAGTTATCAATACTGATGGTGAATATAAGTCCATTTGTCCACCCATTGCATTGGTGACACCCACCGACAATACAATCATGAAAACGGGCCACATTGCACCACAAGCGTTCATACCCATTGTAGTACCTAATGAAGCAGCAATATTAGCCGTTTCTGTATCTACACCATTTCTATTTTCTAAAGTATCAATGGTAACGGGTAATGTTGCTCCACTTGATTGCGTACTGAAACCAGTTATCAAAGCAGGAATTAAATTATTGAAATGTTTAAATGGATTGACACCATTCAGGAATTGTACTAATAAATGCATTCCAATAATTACAGCCATTGTTAAGTAAGAGACCGAAACGAACTTAGCTAGGTCACTAAACAGTGAAGGACCTTTTTCTGCTACAGCCATGGTCATTAAAGCTAAAACACCATATGGAGTAAGTTTAATGATCGTCATAGTCATAGAATTGACGATCAATTTTGCAGAATCAATCGCACTAATCACCCTACTCATTTCTTGTGCTTTCTTTACCTTCATCCTTTTAATTGATGAACCAATAAGTAAAGCTATAATAAGTGTCCCTATAATGTTGTTTTTGGAAAATGCATCGAATATTGAAGTCGGTATATTTTGAGTAAATCCATAAATAACATTTCCTAAAGAAGCGTCACTGAGGGATTCTATTCTATTCGCATAACCTTGTGAAATATTCTCTGAAGATATTTTCGATACATCTATAATAGTATCAAAATTGAACATACTAGCCATAAACAAACCAATACCGGCAGCACATGTTACGGATATGACAAAGTATAAGATAATCCTCCCAAATTTTTGACCAACATTACTATTGTTATCTAGGTGAATAAGCGTATGTGTGATGCTAATAAAAACAATAGGGACGATCATGAATTTGAGAGATCGTATGTAAATATTGGAAATACTCTTAATGTAATGTCTTAACTCAGCATAGGACTCTTTTGGTAAAAAAGAATAAAGAGCCCACCCCATTAATATCCCAAGAAATATGGCAGTCAAATTTCTATAATGAAACTTAATTTTTCTTTTTGATAATTGATTTAAAATCCAAAGAAGAAGTATAAATATTGATAATGCTAAAATCTCTGCCATGCTCTCTCTCCTGTTATGCTAATTGATAACAGATTTAAATGATTTAAAAATAAAATAGATCAGTAAACTGATTTGAAAATTAGCATCTAATTAAAGATAATTTTTTCCTATTTCATATAGATTCCAAATATTTCGATATCGCACTCAATAAATATCACCTTAAAACAGTAATAATGATCACTTTAATTATAGGTAATAAGTGTTAATTTGACAATAATAAAAATCAACTAAAACCCTATGACTATGGAAGCCTACATTTATAATTATCTAATCGAAAGAGAAATCAGGAAAGTCAAAGCACCTGTAGCAAACGGTTTGATCCTAACAATAAGTAGACAGTTTGGGACACAAACCAGAAAAGCTGCCGAAATTTTAATAGACCAATTAAATAAAGAAGAAATTGGCTTCCAGATTCATAAAAGACCTTGGAAATTAATTGATTACACGGTTTTACATAACCTATCGAAAGAACTTAAGGTAGGTATTAATGATATCAACGAATTTACACCTATTGAATATAAAGGAATTATCGATCAAATAATGTATGGGCTGGATTTTAATAGAAACACCCTCGACGAGAATCTGACAAAAGCACTTAGAACGGTTATCTTATCTTACTTTGAAAGAGGTAATGTAATTTTTCTAGGACGAGGAGCAGTTCACTTTGCTTCTGGAGTTCCTAATGTGATGAAAGTAAATGTTAGAGCTTCGGAAGAGTATAGAATCCAGAAATATGCCCATGCGAATCAGCTAGACTTTAGGTATGCTAAGGAAAGGGTTAGAGAAAAAGACAGAAAGCGAAGAAGATTCAATGCATACATTTCTGAGCAAGTTCCTATTAAATTTGACTTGGTGATTGACAGAGAGGAATTATCCGATGAGGGACTCTCGGATTGTCTTTTATCTTTTGTGAAAATGAAGGAGAAAGAATTTTTAAGAAAAGTCTAGATTAATGGGAGCACCTCTATCTTTTTGATATGAGGTGCTTATTTTTTATTTATCATTGATAAAGCCGCTTGAGTACAATCTAATTGCCAATCAGCACGACTTAATTGGGTATGATGAAATAGTAAACCATCATTTCCAATAATGTTTGTTACTTTGCCAGTATTACAGCCATTCATAATTAACTGACGGAAATTGACCTTATATACATTTTTGTCGCCGTCGGTGATAATAACGTATTCACATTTATACATTACTTTTTTTCCATCTTTATATTTTTCAATATAACACTTGGCCATGTCTGTAAACTCTACTCTAATTTCGTCAACACCAGATATTTTATGTACCCCTAAAGGGAATTTATCTTCTTGCATTGGTTTAACAGAACATGACATGATGAGAAGGGAAATGGCAATGAAAATAATTTTTCTCATTTAGATATCATTTATGTTCATTTCAATTTACTATAAATTAATAAATAATATTTTGCCCATCTAAAAAAAGTACAACATATTGCTTTCATTTGAACAAAATATATGATCTAAGTACAAAGATTTAATATAATTTGACATATCAAATTTTGTCTTATACTATTGAAACCTAAGAATATAAGTAAATGTTATAAATTAGTTATGTATTCGATTTAACCCAATCAAATTTATTGATAATAAATCTTTCATTTTTTTGAAAAAAAATAAATCTAGATGTAAAAAAATTAATCATTTTATATTCTAAAACATCTATCTTACAATTGGTGTCTAAAAAAGTTTATAGATACCACAGTGAATTTATTTAATTAATAAAACATATAACTAACTAATTATTAGAGATCTCAAATCCTATGAAATTTCAGGAACTGAATACATAAAATTTTTAGTTTAATTTATGCAGTAAATTTTTCGTAAAAAGAGGTGTTTTATTTTCAATATGATTTAACTTTAAGGTTATATTTTCATCAATTGTATTGTATTTTTATGAAACTCACGTTTTGGGGTGCGGCAGAAAAGGTAACCGGTAGTATGGCGTTGTTGACTTTAGAAGATGGTTACCAGGTATTGATTGATTGTGGTGTAGATATGAGTAATCTTACCGAGGAAGACCCTATATATCCCAATTCAGCCTTTCCATTTGATGTTTCTTTAGTTAATGTAGTATTACTTACCCATGCACATTTAGATCATTCAGGTAAGCTGCCTAATTTGTATAAAGAGGGATATGAAGGTCAGATTTTATGTACATCTCCTACTGCTTCTCTTACTAATATTTTATTAGAAGATTCTGCTCGTATTAATCAAAGAAAACTTAAGACATACAATAAGAAAAAATCTAAAGGACAATCGTTAGAACAATTTAATTTTGTTCCTGAAAACCTTTATACTGAAAGTGATGTATCGAATACGATGCAAGAGGTTGTCCCTATTCAATTTGGAAGAAGGTTTAATGTAAAACCTGGCTTATGGGTGACATTTATTCCAGCTGGTCACCTACTTGGTGCTGCACATATATACATTGAAGCAGAGGATAATGGAGAAATGAAAACTCTTTTATTTTCTGGTGATATCGGAAGAAAAGAATATCCACTTTTAAAGGATCCTGCTCCAGTTCCTCAAGCAGACTATATTATTTGCGAAACAACATATGGAGATAGAGAACATCAACAAATTAAAGATTCCGCACAAGAAATCTTAGATGTGATCATTAAAACATGCGTTGATATTCCAGGAAGACTAATTATTCCAGCATTTAGTATTGGTAGAACACAAGCCGTTCTTTTTGAACTTCATAAATTATTTGTAGAAGGGAAATTACCTCCTATTAAAATATTTTCTGATAGCCCGTTGGGAATACAAAGTAACAGAATATATGATCAGTTTTCGAATCATTTAAATAAAGAAGCTAGACAGTTTATTGATGAAAATGATAGCTTATTTAATTTCGAAAATATGGAATATGTACTAAAGGCAAACGATTCCAAAGCCATTTCAAATTATAATGAACCGTGCATTATAATTTCTTCTTCGGGTATGATGGAAGGTGGACGTATTCAACATCATATTCAAGCCAATATGGAAAATCCATATGCCACTATTTTAATGGTAGGTTTTTCTGCAGAAGGAACCATGGGGGCTCGTTTAAGAGACAATGAAGGTACTTTACGTCTAGGAAATGAAGAACATAAAGTGCATTGTAAAATTGAACAAACAGACTCTTTTAGTGGACATGGAGATAAAAATGATTTGATTGAATTTGTCAAGCAACAAGACAAAAGTAAAACAAAGCAAATCTTTTTAAATCACGGAGAAGAAGAAAGTATGTTTGCATTCAAGAAAACAATAGAGGATTTGGGATATCCTAACGTAGTTGTTCCAACAAAAGGTCATGAATTTATAATCTAATGAAGAACATATCACTAATTGGTTCCGGTAAAGTAGCGACCCACCTAGGGTTAGCATTAGAAGATAAAGGTGCGATAATACATGAGGTTTATAGTCGTAATTTAAAACACGCTAAAAAGCTTTCAAAAAACTTCTACGATGCTATACCTACCGATTCATTAGATTTTACAAAGTCGGAAGCAGAAATTTTCATTATTGCTGTTAGCGATGGTGCTATTGAAGAAATATGTAAACAAATAGAACTTCCCAAGCATCGATGTATCTTGGCACATACTTCAGGGGCTACACCTATGGAAATTTTAGCACAGGCTCATGTTCTCACAGGTGTTTTTTATCCATTACAAACTTTTTCTTTTGATAAAGAAGTAGATTTTAAGAAGGTACCTTTATGTATTGACGGTACATCTCAAAGTGTATTGGATAATTTAGCTGCATTGGCTATGAGAATTACACCAAAGGTTTTTCATATTAATAGTGAAGAAAGAAAAAAGCTTCATTTATCAGCTGTTTTTGCCTGTAATTTTACGAATCATTTACTGGAAGTATCTTCACAATTAGTAAAAAATGCAGGTCTTGAACTAAATGATTTAAAACACCTGATCTATGAGACGGTAGATAAAGCATTTGCAGTTGATAGTCCCAAAGATGGACAAACAGGCCCTGCCATTAGAGGAGATAAAAAAACAATTCTTAAACATGAAAAAGAACTCCAAAAAGATTTTCCAGAGTTCTTAGGTATGTATCAATTAATGACGGACGCTATAATGGAAAAACAAGGGAATTACATTACAGCAGATCAGATTTTAAGTATGGATACACAAAGTCAAGAATTAGATAACGAAGCTTCAGATAATCAAGAAACTGATGAACTAGATACTAAACCTGACAACGATGACTTTTATCTTAGTGAATAATTATTTTTCCAATAGTGGTAAATAACGTTCCCTAATCACGTTTGCATGATGAAGTTGATGCCCTGCAATAGTATAACCTAAAGCGAGTACGTTAATTTTTACATTACTAGCGGTACCTTCTTGTTGAAGCATCTCGTCTGTAAAGCTTTTAAACATTGAAATAGTTCCCATTCTCACAGCTTGAAACTCAGCAACCAAATCATCAAAATCTCTTTGATATCCTTGAGCTGTAACTGCATAATCATTTTCCTCGAAACCATCTAATGCCGTTTTATCTTCACGTGCAAAACGTAATGCCCTATAAGCTAATATTCGTTCAGTATCGATAAGATGTTGAATAATGTCTGGAATAGTCCACTTTCCTGTTTCATAAACCTTAGTTCCTAAGGCACGCATTTTCTCCACACTATCTTCATTAATATTGACAAGTGTTTCTGAAAGTATATCTACTATGTCTTTATCTTCACAAAGATCAATGTATCTATCATAATATTCAGGCATAAATGGTAGATCTTTCTTTTTCATATCGCTAAGTTTTGGTGAAAAAATGAAAGCTTGTATATTAAATACTAAACAATATAACTTTTATTTTTTAATAACTTATGAAAAACATCCTAAGCGTTAAAGAAGCTTATCAATTATCTAAAAATGATAATGTGATTATTTTAGATGCTAGTCAAGACGGTAATAAAGTGGGAATGACTCCCAATAACCCAGGTAAATATATAGATGGAGCCAGAGTATTTGATATTAAAAACGATTTCAGTGATACGACATCTTCCCTTCCGAATATGTTTTGTAATGAGGAACAGTTTAATCATAATGCTCAAAAACTAGGTATTAAGAAAAACCATAAAATTCTGATTTATGACAACTTGGGAATTTTCACAGCTCCAAGAGCCTGGTGGATGTTTAAAACAATGGGTCATAAAGATGTAGCAGTTATTAACGGCGGTATTGATGAATGGATAAAAGAAGGTTTACCCACTTCTTCCACCCCATTTACTGATTTTGAAAAGGGAGATTTTAAAGGTATAAAACAATATCAGAATATTATATCGTCTAGTAAGATTGAAGAATCGTTAGGTCAAAATCAATATCAAGTGATTGATGCAAGAGGTAAAGGTCGATTTGATGGAACCGTAAAAGAGCCAAGAGAAGGAATGAGAAGTGGTCATATTCCTGGTGCATACAATCTTCCCTTTAAAGATCTACTTGAAAATGGAAATTATAAATCGCTTGAAACAAGAAAAGAAATCATCAATAATTTAGAATTACCAGAAAATATCCCCCTTGTTTTTAGCTGTGGTTCGGGCATTACAGCCTGTGTAGATTTATTAGGTGCAGCAGATATCCTAAACAACGAGATGAAAGTCTATGATGGATCGTGGACAGAATGGGGAGCAAGTGATTATCCTCTTGAATAAAAAAACAGAGGCACTATAGAATAGAGCCTCTGTTTATCGGAATTATTTTATACACTTACTGATTTATTTGTTGTGTAACAAATTAGAATCTATGGAACGTACAGTAATTTTATCCTGTTTTACTGTAACTCGATGACGCTAATTTAGAATGATTACAAATAAAACCCAAGTATTTAGTGATCTTTTTTAGAATTATTCTAAATAATTCCTATAAACGTAATCTTTTAACTGATATCGTTCTTTTTAATAGTCATTTTCAGAAAGTTTTAGATATAAAAAAGCCTACAATCTAAGTGCAATACTGATTGTAGGTTTTAAATCTAATGGTATTCTTATTTCAATATCCGAATTTCGGTTCTTCTGTTCATTTGATGTTGGTATTCTGTACATTCAATACAATCAACTGCTGTATCGTCTTCCCCAAAATACCCCAGCACTAAACGATTTTTTTCTATGCCTCTACTGACAAGGTAATTCATGGCAGATTCTACCCGTCGCAGAGATAGTTGCATATTATAGCCTTCTGTTCCTCTAATGTCACAGTGTGCGTGTAACTCGGCTCTTAATTGATCATTCTGATCTAAATAGTCAAAAACATCATTTAATGTTTTTTTAGCTTCTGATGTTAAGCGAGGTGAATCAAAAGGGTAATAGATATTCTCTATATCAACTATATTTTTCTTAGAATTAGGTCTAAGATATATATCTTGATAAATTATTCCGTAACGGTCAGGGGTGGGATTAGTAATCTTCACATTAGCCGTACCGTATTCCTCTGCATTTCCAATAAGATAATTTTTATCAGGTAATGAGGTAAGTATCATACTGTAATGTCCACCTTCTGTTTTCCCTATCGATCGTATTCTTGTATTATCATTATCAAAAAGAAAGACCTCTGCAGAAGGTATTCTTTGTTTGGTGTGAGCATCTAAGACATCACCTACTAATTGTAAATTTTTTCCTTTAGCCAGTTCAATAATGATAATGTTATTGGATGATTTCACTTTACCCACAGAAACTTCTTTGTATCTATAAGTTTGAGACATTGCAGCAATACTTAACATTTCATCTTTTTCTCTACTATTAAACTTTACATAACCTGTTTTGTCGGTCTCGAACTGATGAATGGCCATATACTGTTTGTCATAGCATTCGACCACCGCACCTTCAATAGGTTCTCTAGTGATACTATCAATAACAAAAACAATAAAGTCAGATGGTCTTGCTTTGAAATGGTAAATATCATCGGATCCTCTCCCACCAAAACGGTTTGACGTAAAGAAACCTTCTTCTATACCATTTGATTGTGACTTAGGAATAAAAGTAATACCAAAATCGTCTGTTGATGAATTAATTGGTGCACCAACGTTTTCTATGGAAACTATAGAGTCATTTCGTAAAGTGGCTTTAAAAATATCTAAACCTCCTAATCCAATATGTCTATCTGATGAAAAATATAAAGTATTATCATCATAAGCACTTGGGAACATATCATTACCGGAAGTGTTAATCTTGCTTCCAAGGTTTTCAGGTTCAGACCAATCGCCATTATCTTCTAGATGAGATCTATATAAATCTACACCTCCATATCCTCCAGGCATATCAGAGGCAAAGATCATAGTTTGTCCATAATTCATTAATGTAGGGTGTCCTATCGAATATTTTGGACTATTTATATTGATGGCTTTTGGTTTAGTAAAATCGTGATTTACGGGATCATAAATAGTTTTATCAATCTGTAAATGATGTACAGCTAATTCATCATCATCAACTAATCTTTGATTTGTAATATTAACTGTCATGTACATATAGTTCGTCAAGGTATCTAGTATAGACTGTCCAACATGATAATCATGTAAAATTTGAGCATGAAGTATTTCACTTTCTTCATAAACCCCTAAATCATTTTTTTCCACATAATGCAAATCCAAGAAATGATCTCCATCCCTATGGTGTATTTTACTCTTAACATGATCGTTTCTTGATGAGGAATAGATTAAACCATCAAAGAAAACCAAAGGGTTTAAATCTTTGTATTCAGAATTGAAAAACATATTATCTAAAGAGTAAACATGAGTATTGGCTTGTAACTTAGTTAAATATTCAGTTTGACAGGATAAATACAAATCTCTCACGTCTTTATCTTCTGCATGATTAAACAAGTATTTTTCAAATGCATTCCCTGCCTTACCGTATAATCCTAAGCATTTAGCCATAAGACCATAGTTGAGATATACATAATCACTTCCCTCCCATTTTCTATTTAAAATACTTTGATAAATATTTAAAGCCTTTCTGTATTTATCATTTTCTTGATAACACATACCTAACTTAAATTTTGAAACTATATCCAAATCTTGAACCTTTTCAAAATTTTCAATGGCTAAATGATATTCTTTACTTTTATAATGCTTTTCAGCCCGCTGTAAAAGAGTTTTTCTTTTTTGGGCATATGTAAATGAGCAACTAAAAATCAAGAATAGTAACAATATTTTTTTATAGATTTTATTCATCACTAAAAATATCTTGGACTAGTTACAATATTTGCTTTTTGTTTTGTTGGTATATTTATTCCTAACAAAATTTCGTGAGTTCCAGAAGTATGATTACTGATTTCAGTAAAAGGATAATCATATGCATACCCAATTCTGAATCTCTCTTTCAAAACTACCTGTGACATCAATGCTATACCATCTTCTGATCTATAAGAAGCTCCAAGCCAGAGCATTTTCTGAAAGATAAAAGTGGCAGTAATATCTGCTTGTAAATTCGCATTGGTTACCTTTTTTAATAATACTGATGGAACAAAATCAACATGTTCAGATAGAAAAAAGTGTACTCCAGCTTTTAAAAACATATGTCTTCTATACAAACTTTCATTCATTGAAGTTTTCGTCATTTCTGTTTCTAATATGGTAGGAATAGAGAAACTGACATAATATCTTGAACTATATAAATACAGCCCGAAACCAGTATTAAAGGTGGATAATGTTTCATTACCCTGATTGAATACAGGATCATTAGTATTCTGTATTAATAAATTACCCCAATCGTGTTTAAAATTTAATACAGATAAATACAATCCAAACGATAATGTAAGATCTTTATCATTTAATGGCATAAGATAAGAGAATGCTCCCTGTACGGTATTATTAGTTGATATACCAATTTTATCATTGACAAAGTTCAAACCAACACCGACTTTTCCTTTTGCTACAGCAGAATGAGCAGCAAAGTTTAATGTAGTTGGAGCTCCTTCATAATTTGTCCATTGCTTTCTAAAAAGCATCATACAATCTATACCATCCTTAGTGCCAGCAAAAGCCGGATTAATAGCTAATGTATTGTAAGCATACTGGGAAAACATGGGCATTTGTTGTCCGAAACAAAAAGAAGTGATGCCCCATAAAAATGCAAGAAATATATATTTTTTCATTGGTATTATCTTTTTATGACAACAAAGCCGTTATAACTATATTCTTTAGGTACTCTTACTTTTAATATGTAATAGTAAGTGCCGTCTGGTAGGGGTTGACCATCGTTATTATTTCCCTCCCATTGGTTTTGATAGGGACTTGTGTTATAAACAGGCTGTCCCCATCTATTGTAAATAATAAGGTCAGTATCTTGGTAATTAGTCACTCCTTCTATAACAAATGTTTCGTTAATATTATCTCCATTTGGTGAAAAACCAGAATAAAAACTGAGGTTAGGTTCTTCGGAATCAACGCAATTTTCACATTGATTTATATTAATGACCAATAAGCCGTTACGACAGTCTCCTTCGTTATTACAAACAGTATAATAGACATGGTCAATTGTATCATTTTCTATTAACTCTTGAGGTACTGTATAACATACATTACTATTATCTATTGCAGTTAATGAATTTTCTACCTTACCGTTTACTAATGGATCAGCATTGATAGGATTCCAAGTCAAACTGTTTTCATCAAGTCGATCTTGTATAGGCATACAATAAGTTGCACCTTGATTAACTGTTACGGTATCTATCCAAAAGTCTGTATTTACTGAAGTAATCACTCCTGATTCATCTGCAACATGAATTATGACTAATGCCACATCTGATAATTGAGGATTATCCTTATCATAAATTCTATAGGTAAGAACATCTACCCCAGTAAATCCATCATTAGGTGTATAAGTTATTATTGGAGTATTATTAAAATAATTTAGTGATGCAGAACCAGAAATTGGAGGCACTACAATACTTGTTCTTATACTATCTATTTCTCCATCAGAATCACTGTCATTTGGTAGCACAACAATATTTACAGTAGAGTTGAATGGTACATCTACTGTATCATTTAGTGCCAACGGAGGTGTATTAGTAGATGTGATTAAATTCGGTCCTGCTGGGTCTTGTACATTAACCGTAATTGTAGATGTATCACATAAAGCAGGAATAGTATTATCGCAAATTTGATAGATTATTTGATAAGAACCGATGAAATCAGGATCTGTAATATTTTCAACTTTTCCATCAACAATACGAACTATTGCAGTATCTGATAAAGGTTGTTGTATTATTGTTAAGGTTGCTGGTGATATTGGATCTGAACCTTCAGTATCATTTATTAAAGGGTTAATGATTACCCCTTCATTAGGGAAAGTATTTATTACATCTGGATTTGCTGTTGGTGGCGTTTCTAATGTTTGAACAATAAACGATCCTTCATCACATAATGCAGGCGAACCAGAATCACAAATTCTAAACTCAATTGTATCACTACCAAGGTAATCACCGTTAGGACTTAACGATATTATACCATTATTATTCACTAGGTTTAACCCTACATCTGGTGTATTTAAAACTTCTATTAATCGAATATTTAAATTACCATCGGGATCAGTTCCTAATGTAGTTACTGGAATACCATTTAATAAAATATCGGGTGACAATGGAATTAATAAATTATCTTGTGCAACTGGCGGGTTATTATTTTCCGATTGTGTTCTTACCACAATAATACCATTATCACATGTTTGAGGAGAACCGTTATCACATGCTGTGTAATATACTGTATCCAATTCCATATAACCCAAGATACCCATTACCTTAATGGTCGGTACATTAAAAGTATTGATAAACATATTTGGGTTTGATAATGAATCCACTCTAATTGTTACATCAGCTATATCTCCGTCGTCTTCTACTAAATTTGTGACCAGGAAATTTGATACAACATTGGGCTGTACGTTTATTATAGTATCTCTTGCAACGATTTGTTGATTTATTTCTGCTCTTGTGATCACAACACTGCCATTATCACATGCTCCTTCAGTATCACAAATTTGAAATGCTACTGTAGCTGATCCCGTCCATGTATCAGATGGGTTTATTTGTAGTGATGCACCATCTGATGTAACCGGTAAAGTAAGATCCGAATTACTAATGATGGTTATACTATTTGGATCCAAATTATTATCTGGATCTACACCTAAAGTAGTAATAGGAACACCATTGTCAATTATATTTTGAGTTAATGGTATAGCATAATTATCTACTGCTATGGGAGGTACATTAGTATTTGAGTATTGAATAACAATATTTGCAGTATCACATGCTGAAGGAAAACCCTGATCACATGCAATGTATTTAACAGTGTCTGATACCCAAACAAGACTTGGTGTTGTAATATTTATATTAGGAAAACCTTCAGCAACAGTAAAGTTGTTATTAGTTTTTTCTAAAATAGTGTAAGTCACTCCGCTTGGGTCTTCATCTGTTATTAGATCTTGTAGGTTAAAAGGTAAAGTTACATTTGATAATGCACCAATAATAGTATCTCTAGCAACGATAGGTGTATTAATTATACCATCCCAAGTAGTTATGTTAGGAATTGGGTTAGATCTCACATAAAATACAGCATCATTATAGTCGTAATCAGGTTCTTCCATATTATCCTCCACACAAAGAATATAATCATTTTCAGGAGTTTCCTTATAATCAAATATGACAAAATGTTGCAGGAAATTAATATGTAAACCTCCTGGTGAAACAACATTAGCATTTAGATTTTCATTAGAATGTAGAGTATAACGACCTGATGTGATTGCATCAATCTTATTACCCGCAAAAGGATCCCAACCTTGGGAGACAATGAAGAATCCTATTACTGTACCTTTTGTGAAATATCCTAAATGTAGTCTAAAACCATTATTGATAGTGTTTTCAGTATCCAATTTTGGGAAAATAATGGTTTTGGTATTTTCTATATCAGCAGGTACTGTTGGTGGGTTTAAGTAATTATAAGTATAAAATCCAAGTGTATTAAACCATTCAGCATCTTCATATGATAGAGTAAGATATACATCTCCATCGTCCAATACGATAAAGTTGTTATTATTTTCTTGTAAAAATGTTGTACTTCCACTTGCGATGGTATCCATAACTAAAGTCTGTAACGCTATAGTTTCTGCAATTGGTGTTGTGGCTGTACCCACAACATAAGTGCCTTCGGGTCGACCCTGATCATTCCAAGATTCTAATGCATTTGGATTATCACCCAGTACTTTATATGTGTAAGCTGCCATTATACCAAATCCCATGACCACACAACTTAAGGTTACCAAAAGAAGAATCACTATTTTTTGTTTCTTTTTCATAATAATTATTTTCTAATGGCTTTCTCCCAAACAGAAGATTGGTTCCCTAATAAAAATCTCCAGAAACCTAAAATGGCACAATAGTTCATCATAGCATAGTAGTAAGGAAGCATCATCAATTTTGATGGTGTCCAATATTTCTTTACTAAATGCACTGTAACTGCAATAGAGTACATCAAAGTCTGACCTGCAAAAAGGATAGCATACAAGAAATGATCTGTAAGTGAAAGGTACAATGAAATGATATATATAACAGGTAATGCAAATGGCACAAAAAGCCACCTTAATACTCTATGGGAAACATATTGAAATGTTACCCACCCATATTTGAAGATGTTTAATAAAGGTAATAATGTAAATATGATTTGAAAACCTCCTGCTGAGATTCTAATTTTTCTTTTCATTTCTTCTCGAACACTTGCAGAAGAGTCTTCTGATGCATAAGCTTTTGGTTCGTAGGCTACTCTAAAACCTTTCATTAAAATCTTCATTGAAATAAAGAAATCATCAAGAATCATTTTATGTGGAATCTGAGGATATAATTCTGTACGAAAAGCAATTAATTCGCCCGCTCCACCCATTACAGAAGTTAATTCTGAATCTAATTTTTTTAGAAATGATTCATATTTCCAATAAGCTCCTTCTCCTGATGATGCGAGATCTCCTTCCTCTTGTTTCACTCTCTTTTCTCCACAAACACAACCCACTTTAGGATCAAGGAATTGCCTAACAATTTCCTTTATAGATTGATCATTTAAAATTGTATTAGCATCAGTGCATATTGTTATGGGAGTATTAATTTCATTAATTACTCTATTGATAGCAGCTGATTTACCTGCTCTTATATTATTATGAAACAGGGTAATATTATGTCCCTTTCTCTTATATAATTCTACCACTTCTGGAGTATTATCCGTACTCCCATCAGCAACAATAACAATGTCCATTAGCTCCTTTGGATAATCTAATTGAAGGGAATTCTCAATTTTCATCGGAAGGATACTCGCTTCATTATAACATGGAATTACTAATGATACTCTAGACGTTAATAAGGTTTTTTCATCAAATTCCCTTTTACCTTTTATCAATCTTTTGATTTGGACGATAATGTAAAGAACAATTGGGTAGCCAATAATAGAATAAATGATGATAAAGAGACTTATCCAAAATACATATTTTAATACAATTAGGTCAATCATTTTAGTAGTTCTGGGTTGAAATAAGAATAATAAATTTATCTAAACATTAACCCCTTATTAGGTTGTAATTTTTTTGGATTAATGATATAATGTAGTGCGTCGTAATAACCGGTTAAAAGTGGTTTTATTAAAGTGTATTTATTAGGTTCGATGATTAAATTAAACAAACGCTTAGGAAGAGAAAAAAGAAAACAAAAAACAAAGAATATGAAAAATGAAACAACATTTGATGATTTCCTCATGAAAATAATCCTGTTTCTAGCAATAAAATATTCTTTTAATGGACTGTCCTTTCCTACACTCATTGATTCTTTATGAAGAATTTCAGCTTCCCCAACAAACAATGATTTTAATTTATGTTTGTGAAACGAGGAGGTCCAGTCGAGCTCTTCATAATATAAAAAGAACTCTAAAGGCATTTTTCCAACTTTTTCTAAATGTTCTCGGGTGGTCATCATGGCAGCACCATGTATGTACCCTGTTTCATAAATATCATCATATTGATGATGGTCTTCCTCTAAATTACCAATAGTTGCATTTCTTCCAGTGTAAGGATTTACTAAGGTATATCCAGCATACTGTATAATATTTTTTTGATCATAATATTTAATTTTTGGGCTGACAATGCCTATTTTTTGATCTTTTAAAGCAATCACTAATGGGTCAATACTACTATTAGATAGTTCTGTATCGTTATTTACAAGATACAAAAATTCTCCCTTAGCATGATCAATTCCGAGGTTATTCCCCGCTGAAAATCCAATATTATCTTTATTGTGTATAACGATAACATCATTCATAACTTCAATGTAAGGAGACTTATCACATTTTTCACTTCCTAATTCGACAACAATGACTTCCAAGTCATCTCTATTTAATGAAGCAATAGAACGTAGCATATCTAAAGTGATCTCAAGATTGAAAAAATTGATAGTTATGATTGATATGATGCCTTTTTGTATTTCCATATTAAATCTTTTCCCATTCTTCTGTTTCAAAATTATATCTCTTCACAAGTTTGGCTGGATTCCCAATAGCTATATGATAATCAGGTACTGATTTAGTGACTACAGAGCCTCCTCCTATGACGCAATGTTTGCCAATAGTAATACCTCCTACTAAGGTGCAATTTGCACCAATCCAACTATTTGCTTTTATAGTGATAGGATGAGTGGTGACTCCTTGTTCAACAATAGGTTTTGTAACATCAGTATATGTATGATTTAAACCTGACATCACTATATTTTGGGCTAAAATCACATTATCTTCTATTGTTACTGGACCAATTACTGTATCTCCTATTCCAATTACACAGTTATTTCCAATTTTAACCGATCCAACAGCATTGTTGATGATTGCAAAAGATTCAATAATAGTTTTTTTTCCCACTTGAAATTCATTAAAAGGGAAAACATCCCTTCTACTAGATCTTCTAATAACTGATGAAGAAGCAACATTATGGACAAAAGGATTCCAAAAAAGTTTTACCCATAACCTCGGTCTATAGTTACGAACTATACAGGAATGCATTATTTTTTTTAATGCTGGGTTATTCTTTATCGTTTGCTTTATTTTTTGCATCATCTTCAATAATAGATATGAAATCTTTCGCTCTGTGTGTCCAATCGTTGGATAAAGCAAATTGTCTTCTTTGATCAATTTCTTCTTCTGTAGCAGAACATTGGTTAATTCCTTCATAGAAATCGTCTTCATTTTCAAAGGAAATTGTCATTCCTTTAAATGTTGATAAATCAGTAAAATTGGTAGTTAATACAGGTTTCCCAAGACTTAAGTATTCATTTATCTTTAGAGGATAGATACAACGTGTTAACTCATTAATGACAAATGGTATCATACATATATCTGCATAATAAAGATAATGAGGAACTTCAGTAGCTAACTTTGGACCCAAGAAATGAACATTAGGCTCTTCTCTTAATTCTTTACCTGCAAATTCTCTTTCGTTGATAGGACCAATAAAAATAAACTGCAGATTTCTATCTTTTTGAGCAATTTTCTTTAATAACGGATAATTAATTCTTAGGCCTAAATTACCTACGTAAACGACTTTCTTTCCATTAATCTTTAAATATTCTTTTGGAACGGTATAATGATCTAATTGAAACTGAGAAAAATCAGCACCATTATGTACCACTTCTGTACTTGGGTTCAATTTCATTAAATTAAGTTTCAATTGATCTGATGTCGTAATAATTCTGTCGGCTTTTTTACTTACATCATTTTCAGCCTTTACTCCATGTTTTGCTATATATCTTTCTCCAGACATTAAATCAACACAGTGATAGATATTTAATAATGGAGGTTTCTTCTTTAAATTTAAATAGTATACGGGGTTAAATGAATTAATATAATAGTAGTCATTCACATCATAATAAGAAAGGACTTTGAAAAGCGTTTCTTTAATTATTTTATGATTAATTTTTTTAAGTAGTTCATAGATTTTCCCATTAGGCAAGAAATTAATGGGCAAAACTATTTTTGGAGTAATATTAATAAAATTGGGTAATTCACTATAAGGATTTATTACTCGTAATCCATTTTGAAATGAAGCATTTCTGAATTTCACTTCGGAATCAAAAGTTTTAGAATAGATATCTTTATAAGTAAAAGGATGATCGATATAAAATACTAACCGATCTTTAGACCACTCTTTTGCCAAAGCAAGTGATGTTGCACCGTATTTTTCATCGAAACGAGTCAACCCTTGCATGACGATTGGAAAATTTTTCATGGCGACATACTTTTCTTATAATGATCATTCATTTTTAAAAATGATGGAAGCAAAGTCACTAAATTCAACCACCAGGAGAATACCAAAGAGATACCCTGAATACATACTTTTGGTCGTTTAAAAAAGCCAAGAACATGTTTTAAAAAGTGTACTTGATGATAGAGAAATACTTCTACATAAATTGTTCTCCATGGAGATGGATTTCTATTTTTCTTGTACAATGCTTTATTCTTGTAATAAAGGGGGAACTCACTTTCAAGAATTCTCATCCTCCCTTTTAGTTTTGATAATTTCTCTTTTCGAGGTGGATGATAGATTTTCATCTCCTTTAGGAATAAAGTAGTACCTCGTTCTTTTAACCTCCATGCAAAGTCAGCGTCTTCATTATGGGCAAAAGGAAATGATTCATCAAAACCATTTAACTCTTGAAATATATCTTTTCTAAATGCTGCATTACAAGTTGGTAATGCAGGGTTGCCACTTAGATTTTCTATCTGATGAGTTAAAGGTGTAACATTTTTTTTATCAGTGTAGGTTAAACCTTCTAATCCTAACACATCCCCCCTTCTATCAAATGTAGACGAAATAGTAGTTAACCAATCTGGATCAGCCACACAATCATCATCTGTAAAAGCTAAGTATTTCCCCTTTGCCAATTCAGCTCCGGAGTTTCTTGCTTTTGCAGGTCCTGCCTGTTGTACCTCTATGATGGTCCAACGATCAAGGTGTTCGTATTTTTCTCTTAGAATTTGCACAGTGTTATCTACACATCCATCGCAAACAATAATCACCTCATATTTAGAATTATCGAAATCTTGATGCAAAATAGATTCAGTTAGCTCAACTACAAGATCCTGTCTATTATGAGTGGGTATAATCACACTAATCTCTATCATCAGGATACTTTTTGAGTATTTAAACCAATTGTTTTATCAAGTTTTCTTAATCGACTTCCAGTTAATATTTTAGAAAACATTGATCTACTTAATGCGAAAAATGCAGTAAAGAAAGAGGATAATTCTTCTTTTAACGATCGCTGAGGAAATAATTTCAACATTTGTTCCTGTGATAATGCACCGTCAAAAAACGAATTTTGATATTCATCTTCAGGATTCATCACTATTGGTAAAGAATCTTCCCACTCATACCTCACAGTCAAAATATCCGGATAAGTGGCCATTAATAATTTAAAGGCAATACTTTCTCTTGATAAGTAATAAAGAAAAAAATCACCAAAGTCTAAATGTTGCCCTATAGGGCCTACATCATCTTTTTTCTTTCCAACTATAGTATCTTCAATATCAAGAAATACCCATTCGTGTGAGCCTTTGGGAACAAGGTATTCTCCCATTAAAGAGGGCATTTCTAAATATCCTCTTTTAGCAACACGTGTCATTTCTTTAATAAATTTGACAGGATCGTCCACATGTTCTAGAACATGACAACAAATTACATAATCAAATTCGTTGTCTTCAAAAGGTAGATTCTCCCCATCCGCAAGTAGAAATTTCTGACCTTTTCTTACTACAATATCACCGGCTCTGTGTCCATTATTATTGTTGTCGTATTTATCTACAATTAGGTTTGCTCTTGGATGAGGATTGTGTCCTCCTCCTATTTCAAGCACCGACCAATTTGGGTCAATATTCAAACTGAAACGGTCTTTAGGTACTCTTAATTTCATATTATATTATGATTGATAATGGTTTAACAATTCGTTTACGGTATTCTCCCAAGTAAATTTCTTCGCTTGTTCGATCCCTCGGTTTTCTAGGTCTTCTTTTAGTGTTTTACTTTTATATATTTTGATGACGTTTTGAGCCATTAATTCTGGGTTAGGGTCTGAAAATAAAGCAGCATCTCCTAAAACTTCTGGTAAGGAAGCACAGTTACTAGAGACAACTGCAGTTCCACAGGCCATAGCTTCTAAAGGTGGAAATCCAAATCCTTCATATAATGATGGAAAAAGGAAACAATCCGCTTCTGCTAAAAATGATCGTTTTTCATCATCTGGAATAAAACCTGAAAACTTCACGCTTTTAATATTATACTTTTCTACCAAAGTAGGAAGAGGTGTTAAATCAGCTTTTCCAGATCCTATTTCCATTAAAAAGGGAATATTTTCTTTTTCAAGAATCCTCGCTACTTCTATTAAAGCAGTGGCATTTTTATGAGCAACACCTAAACCACCTATATATCTGATGGTAAATATTTTGTTTTCTTTTTTCTCTTTATTGGGGAATAAATCATTATGATTAATCCCATTATAAACCACCTTGACTTTTTTCTCAGCTACACCTGTGTGCTTGATGATATCTTTCTTCGAGAAATGTGAAACAGTAAATATGATATCTGATTTCTCGATACTTTGTTTCAACTGGAAACGATAATATTTGTCTTGAAACCAATTTAAATGAGCACAAGCTATGGGTATTACATCATGTATAGTGACAAAGTTCTTGTGTCCCTTAGCTTTATTGGAATATATCAAAGCTGTAAAGGCATCAATGTTATCCGCATGGAAAACATCGCTTTTCGTTCCTAAATGGTCTAAGTGTTTTTTCAGATAAAATGGAGCAACATAATTTCTTAGGTTTCTTAGTGATCTATGTGGAAAGGCTAATGTATATTCATTAGGGTTTCCTTTTCTATGTAATTGTACCTTGATGTCCTTAGAAAGTAGTTTTTGGGCGATTAATTCTGAGTATTGACCAATCCCACATCCTCTTTCTACACACGACAACCACTCAATGGATTTCATAGCATTAAAAAAAAGTTCAATTAAAATTTAGGGAAGAATTTTGTATATCACCTTATTTAAACCCAATAATTAAATAAGTTATTCGAATAGTGAAAATAGTTCCATTACAGTAGAAAATATGTGTTTTTGTACTATTTAAACAATATCATATCACTATTAAAATTAAATATATAAAGAGTCTGTATAAGCGACATTTATTAGTATTTTTATATAAACCGTTGCTCGTTTATGATCAAAACATTCGCTATATCAATTGTTTTGTTGAGTATAACCCATATTTTTTGTCAAGCTCAGAATAGACCTATTTATCAAGACACTCAAATCGACTCTCTGACTTATATAGGGCTTGAAAACAACTACTTATTGAAAGCAAAAGAAATGGAAGTGGGGATTGCGAAACAAAATTTAGCTTCTGCTAGGAAAAGTTGGATGTCTACATTCAGTTTTCAAGTAAGTACGTTCCGATATTCAAATACAGGTACTGTCACACAAGTGGCTGCCTTTAATGATTTAGGAGTCGGGCTTTCTATTGACTTGTTTACAATCACCTCACTTAATAATAGAATTCGAAAAGCAGAATTGGAAGTGGTAAAAAATGAAATGCAATATCAAAATCAGCTAAAAATTGTAAAGAGAGAGTATATCCAAATTTACTCAGCCTATTTAAAAGCCACCGAACAATTAAAAATTTTCACTGAACAAGAAATAAGTCAAAAAGAGCTATTACAAATCGTGAAGGATAAATTATTAAGGGGGGAAGCTAAAATAGAAGAATACCTACTTATAGAGCAACGTCTTCACGAAACAAGAGTGGCAAAAATTGAGGCCGAAGTTAGTGCAGCTTTAGCACAACACGAAATAGAACTACTTATTAGCGAGTAATACCAGAACATTGCAAAATCTCATCTACATATTAAAAACAACAGTAAAGAACATACATCTTTGGATGGGTATTCCAGTGATTGTGTGTGTCATTCTGTTTAATACAATGAGTGATTTCAAAATGTACGAATCAAAAGCTAAACTTCAATTTGAATTAAATACGGATGGTAGTCTTTCATTAACATCAAAGTCGCTGCAGTTATTTGAAATAGGTTTGATGTTTACAGATCTTTTAGAGATAGCTCGTATCAAAAGAGTGATGGAAAACCTTCAATTAAATATTTTAATACATTCATTTAAAACAGATAAACTATATAAAATCAATTTAATAAATGATTTATATACAAAAGAAGAACTGATTTCAAGAGCTGAATATTTATTAGAAAATTTCCAGACTTTAAACATGCAAAGACCCATTGATGTGGTCATCAATAATACAATGATTAAAAATAATCTGGGTGTTGAAGATTTAAGTAAGCGGTTTTCTATTAGTAGAATCGGAAGTAGTAAATACATTAATGTTTCTGTAGAAGATAAAGATCCTTATGCAGCTAAATTTATTATTGATATTTTAACTAAAGCATGGATTAAAGAATATAGATATGAAGTAAAGCAACGCTATAAAGATAAATCAGAAAGCATTGCTGCTTCATGTGATCGAGCTCATGATGAGTTATTGATGTTGTACGATTCATTAAGAGACTTTCAGAGAGATCAGAATGTAATTGATATTGAAGCAACTAAGAAATTCATTATTGATAGAAGTGCAGAACTAAAAAAGGAAATATCTAAAGGGAAGAAGGAATTAGCCTCTGATAAATCGAGTATTGATTTTTTAGGAAATACACTAGAAAATAAAAAAGACTTCGGTTTCAAATCAGAATCTGATGAAATACACTTGAGTATTATGCAACTAAAAGATTCTTTAAGAAAGCTACAACAAGAAAGAGAATACAATGCATATAACTTAGAAAAGTTGCCTTCTGATTATTTAGACAGAATTGACGCGAAAATTAGTCGCATAGAAATTAGAATTAATGCACAGTTATCAAAGTCTATTAGCAGTACCACTTATGATCCTAGTTTGACAAAACAATCTATTGTCAATAAATATATTCAAGATCAGATAAACTATGTAAAACTAGAAGCATCTGTAAAAACGCTTGAAAATGAATTATATGAATTGAATAATAGATCAAGAAATAACATTGAAATCATTGCAAACATTGTCAAACTTGAAGGCCAAATTGAAACAAAAGAAAAGTATTATCTCAACCTTTTAGAGAAAAAACATTTTGCTGAACTGTTAGAGAAAGAATCGGGTAATAATTTATTTGTTGTAGAAAATGCCAATTTCCCTATCAAGCCCAAAAGCTCAAAGAGAGGATTGATTATCGTAGGAGCTTCTATGGGTAGTATGATTTTAATACTTGTCATTGTGGTTTTAAGAATCATATTTGATGCTAAACATCATTTACCTTTTCAAATTGAGAAGGAATCTAAAATTCCGATTATCGCTTCCATCTATTTATTACCTCATCTTGATTATTTGAGAAGGTTTAAACCAAAATTTGTCAGTAAACTACAAGTTTGGCGACAAGAATATAAAAGAAAACAAGTTCACTCTCAAAACATAGATTCAAGAAAATATTTAAGGAGATTAATTCTTGATCTAGATGATAACGGAAAAAATATTATTTCGTTTGTAGGTGCTAGATCCAATCACGTAACACTACATACATTACTTGAACTTCAGAGGATGTTTGATAGGACAAATCTCAAATCACTAATCATATATAATGATTGGTTTACTCCTTTACCAAAAACAGGTAATGATTTTAAAAGGTTGGAATTCAAAAATAGAGATCAGTTTACAGAAAGTGGAATTTTAGATTTATCACAAGAAGAAGTATCTCCTTACGATTTATTATTACCTGATGATTGGTTTAAGCTGTTAGTCAAACTCAGGAAGCAATACAATTATATTATGATTATTACTCCCCCGACACATAAGTCGACAATATGGCATGAGTGGTTAAACTTAACCTCTGATGTTTTTTACGTTTATGAGTTACACGAAACATTTGATGAAGAAGATGCTAAAAATCAGGACTATTTGATAGAACAGCATTGCAATATTTTTGGTGGACTTTTAACCTCTACAGTAAAATAAGATGAGTTTATTATTTCATTATACATACTTAATACTTGGTAGCTTTATCCTTTTCTATTGTGTTTACTTAATGTTTACACTCATCATAGGCTCTTTGTATAAAAGAAAAGCAAAGCCACAGAATATCTCATTGGATGATCGATGGATTATTTATATCCCTGCATATAAAGCCAATAACACATTAATTGATGCTTTAGATGCTATAGAAAAATATCCTCCTAAAGTTCCCTATATGACTGTTGTTTTATTTCAGCATTGTGATCAAAAAATCATGAATGCAGTGCATGAAAGGAAAATTTTTGCTTTGGAAAAGACTTTCGATTCAAATTTAGGGAATACATACATTCAGGCGTTAAAATTTACATGTGATGAATTTGTTGAAGAAAAAGTGATTGCAGAATTTAAAGCAAATCACGTGATATTGTTAGATAAGGATAATGTTGTTTCCCCTACTTTTTTTGATGAAATCGAATTATTCAGAAAAGAAGGTTTCAACTACATTCAAGGGAAAAGATCTGCATTAAATAGTCAAAATGCCGTGGCTAGTTATGATCTCATATCAGAAAATCTAAACAATGTATCTTTAAGAAACTATAAATCAGCTATGGGATGGAATCCGGAACTTACTGGAAGTGCATTTATCGTTCAAATAGATTGGTTTATAAAAGGAATAAAAAAATTAAGTCTCAAAAACCCAGGAATGGACAAAAACTTATTTCTTGAATGGCTTTTGGATAAAGAAAAATTAAATGGGATTTATGCTTCAGACGCGATTGTCTACGAAGAGAAAACAGATGATATAGAAGTTTTACAACAACAACGATCAAGATGGTTTGCAGAGCAATACATGACCGCTTTTGCTTTTTTACCAAGATTGCTGAAAAAAATATTCTTCGGTTTGAGCATTGAGGCCTTAGATTATACCATCTCAATTCTTCGACCACCTAGAAGTATCTTGATGTTGTTGACTCCCTTACTCTTTATTGTCGAAATCATATTCTTCAATCAATATCTATTATTTACGTATGCATTTGGTTGTTTAATTCTTGGAGCAACTTTCTTCTTATCATTGAATGGTTTACTACCCTCATTTTTTCAATTAATGGGGAGATTCCCAATGCTAATATGGAGTAACTGTAAGAGTTTGTTTAGCATTTTCCAAGGTAAAGCAAAAGGTAATTTTATTCATACAGAAAGGAAAAATTCAGATGAGTAAAGGAACATTAATAGGAATATTCAGTGTAATCATCGCATTACTTATATCATTAGGTATTGCTCACCTAGCCAATAATGTGAATTGGGGTTTAGGTGTGGCGATTGCTGTAATGAGTATTGCTATACCTTTCCTATTATCATTGTTCTTTTATGCTAGAATGAGTATCTATTTCTATATCTTTCTAAGCATATTTATTGGTATACCTCTTAAAATGAATATCCCTGCTCCTATAGGTTTAGGGTTTGATTTTGCGATAATGTTTACCATTCTGGGACATCTTTATAAATGTGGAGAAATGAAAGACTATGCTTCTACATTTAAAGTGCCTATGATGTATCCAATTGCAGGATGGATCTGTTGGAACATTATACAGGTAGCTAATCCAAGTGCTGCATCTAGAGTGGCTTGGTTCTTTGTAATGAGGCCTTACGTTTTATATCCTTTATTGTACTTCATTGTCTATTACTATTTTAAGACTATTGATGATCTGAAATCATTAATATTTTTTATGTTTGGCTGTTGTTACTTTAGTGGCTTGTGGGGAGTAATTCAAAACATTAATGGCTATTTCCCTTTCGAAATGGCATGGGTGTTTGCTAACGATGCCAAGCACCTCGTATATATTTCAGGACGATGGAGAGTTTTTGGTACATTGGCTTCTCCAGCTCATTTTGGTATGTTGATGGCCATAATTATTGTGATGGGAGTTTTCCTGCTTCCATTATATAACATGAGGAAAAAGATCTTTATTATTATTGGAACCATTATCTGTTTACCTGCCTTAGTTTGGTCAGGTACCCGTTCTGGTATTGCATTAGTTGTCGTAATTGTTGCAATTGTTGTAGCACTTTGGGGGAATACGAAAGTTTATATGGCTGGAGCTGTTTTCGCTGTATTTTTTATTATTCTAATCAATACTCCAACAGATAATTATCATATTCAAAGAATACAATCCACCTTCGCAGGGTCGAAAGATACATCATACAAAGAAAGAGAAGAAAATAGACATGCCATGTATCCTTGGATTTTTGCCCATCCTTTAGGTGGTGGTTTAGGAAGTACAGGTGTTTGGGGAGTACGATTTTCCCCAGGAACAATGTTGGCTAACTTTGCTCCCGATTCTGGACATTTAAGAGTTATGGTAGAAGCCGGTTGGCTTGGCCTTATTGTTTATTCTACCATATTTATATCATTTATCTATTATTTCCTCACTCAGACCCAATTTTGGCGTCTTGATAATACAGAATTAAAAGTTCTATTACTATCTCTTTATGCAACATTGGCATCAATTATAGTAGTAGAACAAGCACAAGACGTTAACGGTATTTTACCCTTTAATATACTGATGTGGATATGGATTGCCATGTTGATGCGCACAATAGAACACATCCAAAAGTATTTTAAAGACAAAAATGAGCGATTACAAAACGAAGAAAACGAACGTCTGAGAATAATTGATGAAAAACGAAAAATAAAACTTGCCCGATATAATGAAAAATTCAATGCAAATTCCTAGTGATATCACCTTAGCTTGTTGCCAACATTTTAATTCAGGTATAGGAAGGTATAGTTATATGTTAGGAGAATCTTTAAGGGAATTAAAAAGCAATGTTAAACTCTATAAAGTATATAAACCTAACCATACAGATGTAGATTATCATAAACATAAATGGATTAAAAAAATCCCATATCGATCCTTTAGAGGATTACACTCCTATATTTTACCCTATTTTATACATCAAAAAATTAAGAGCACACCCAAAGATCAAATAATACATGGGCATTGGTTTTTATCTGGATTAGCGGCATCGTATACTCCAAATCCTGTTGTAGTTACCATGCATGATGTTTCATTGTTACATATAACAGAAGCAGATAAATGGTTTACGGGGTATTACAAATGGGCTATCAATCGATTTAAAGAAAGAAGAACTCCCATTATTGTTGTTTCTAATAATGCCAAGATGGATACAATAAAATATGCGAATTACCCTGAAGAATTAATTTATGTGAGTAAAGGTTTTCTAAATTTCAATCAGTTCTTTTATGATGATACGGTAATAAAGGACAAAGATAAATTTACGATAATATATACAGGAGGCCTCGGGGGACGAAAAAATGTTGGTTTACTTTTACATGCAATGAAAGTAATTGAAAAAAAATACCCTCATGTCTTTTTAAAAATTGCAGGTGCACATCCGGAATACACTAATTATCCAGCAATTGCGAAAGAATTAGGGTTACAAAATATTGAATTCAGTGGGTTTATTCCCGATGAAAAATTAAATCAATTTTATAATGAAGCAGATTTATTTGTTTTCACCTCTTTATATGAGGGATTTGGATATACACCTTTAGAAGCTATGGCTGCGAAACTTCCTGTAATTAGTACGAAAGGAGGTTCATTAACAGAAATTGTAGGTAAAGGAGGAACATTAGTAGAGTATAATGTTATGGATATGATAGAAAAAATCACCCATTACATAGAGAATGAAAAAGAAAGAAAACAACAAGCAGAATTGGGTTATGAGTGGGTAAAACAGTACACAAGAAAGAATTCATTGGAAGAAACGATAAAAGCATATAATTTTTACTAACTCCACTGAATGTAAATAATTGTTATCACTCGGAACTTGAGTGAAAAAATATTAAAATATTCTGAACTGAATCCTTTCATGATCTGTTATCTAAGCGAAACATCATGATTCAAACCCAATATCAATCGGTATGACCAAAAGAATATTACTATTAGATGATGATAAGTTCATGCAGAATTTTGTCAGTACTCTTCTATCTACAAGCTATGAAGTAAATTGTTACAGTACTATTGCTGACGCTTATGATCAATTAGAAAAAAACAACTATCATTTAGTTATAACAGATTTGAATTTAACTAATGAAAGTGGTGAAAACTTTATAAAGCAAATTAAAAAGCAACCAAAATTTGCTCATCTTCCTATAATCACTTTATCAGGAGAAGACTCTTCTGATAAAAAGTTTGAGATTTTGGAACTTGGAGTTGACGATTATGTGGTTAAACCTTTCTTACCAAAAGAATTATTACTTAGAGTAAAAAATATTCTTCGTAAATACGATAAATGGATAAGTAAGGATGATACCAAAATAGTTGATATACCCAAAAAGAAATTAGATATAAAAAAAAACTTCTATCTTATTTCCAAAAGGTCAATTGATATAATAGGGTCATTTGTCCTTCTTACTTTATTATCACCCTTATTTTTAATTGTTGCTATAGCCATTAGATTAGAATCAAAAGGACCCATTTTTTATATTTCAAGACGGATTGGAAAAAACTACAATGAAATACCATTCTTGAAATTTAGATCTATGAAGGTAAATGCAGACCACTTGGTGAAAGATTTACAAGAAGTGAATACTTATGGTGATGAGGAAGAAGTTGCTCCAGAAAATATACCTCAAGGAGAATTGTTACATGGAGATAACGGCTTTAAAATTTGCGAGAATCAACACAAATTTGATAATAGTACATCCACTTTCTTTAAATTACAAAACGATCCAAGAGTAACAAAAGTAGGTGCAATTATTCGTAAGACATCTATTGATGAATTACCTCAGTTAATCAATGTATTGTTAGGTCATATGTCTTTAGTTGGCAATCGTCCGTTACCAATTTACGAAGCAGAGCAGCTTACAAAAGACTATTCAGTTGGTAGGTTCGCTGGAGCTGCTGGTATTACTGGAGTATGGCAAGTAGCAAAGTCTAAAGAACCATTTATGTCTGAAGAAAGAAGAATAAAACTAGATGTTCAATATGCACAGAATAAAAGTATATTCAAGGATATCTCATTAATATATAAAACACCATTAGCAATGGTACAAAAAGAAGAATAAACACAAAAGCAGGTCATATGACCTGCTTTTTTATATTACTTTAGAAGGAAAGACCATGCTATAAATCGACTCTTCTTCTGACCTTGGTTCATATCTACAATTCGTATATTGGCTTTTAGTTTCCGAATAGTTTTATTTAATTCAGATACATGAGCCTGTTGTGATACTAAAGTCGTAAACCAAACTACTTGATCTTTATATTTAACACTCTCCTTCATCATGTTTTTTATAAACTGTAGTTCTCCCCCCTTTACCCACAATTCATTCTTCAGTCCACCAAAGTTTCTATCCTTCAAATTTTCTTGGTTGAGATTTTTATTTTTTCGAGTAGTAGCAGACTCAGCTTCTTCTTTGCTCTTATAGAAAGGAGGATTACACATTGTAAATGCAATTCGGTCTCGTTCTCCAATGATATCATCAAATATTTTGGTGGGGTTATTTTGTTTCTTAAGATGAATCTTACTGATAGGTATCTTGTTATCTTTCAATAATTTTACCCCGTTTTCTAATGCTCTTTCATCAATTTCTGAAGCCAAGAACTTCCATTTAAATTGACTCACTCCCAATAAAGGGTATATCATATTGGCTCCGGTACCAACATCTAATCCTTTGATATCTTTTGGAGTGAGTTTAGTTGTTTCATTTAATAGATCATTTATTCCTAATAAATAGTCTAACCTACCTGGTACAGGTGGACAGAGATATCCTTCAGGAATATCCCAATGATTAATTTTATAATGTGCTTTTAAAAGGGCTCTATTTAATAATTTGACAGCTATTGGATCATGAAAATTAATACTTTGTTTTCCTCCTTTGGTAATGACGATATGAGACGTTATTTCGGGTATAGCATTTTGTAAAAGTTCAAATTGATAACCGGTCTTATGTATATTTTTAGGATGCATATATTTTAAATTTATGCGAATATAAAAAAAGCATTGATCTCTCAATGCTTTTCTTTTAAATATCTATTGATACTATTTTTTTTCATCAGTAATAACTGAGAAAGTTCTATCATATTCTGGGAAATATTTCCTTGTCCTAACATCTACAATATTTTTAGTATCATTGTATACAACAACATGTAATGTAAACTCATCATTTACATTGTAATATACATTAGTTAATTGTCTTGTTCTTTTAACTGCTTTTAAAGTTAAAGATCTAACACCATCTTTAAAATACATTACAATATTATTGTTCTGTGGATTATAAATGTAATCCATAGCACCTTCTTCTTCGATTTTTAAATATGTATTTAGTTCCTGATGAATTTCAGATTGATTCGTAAGTTCTTTTCCAATATTGTTATTTTTTGTCACTGAATCTTCCGATTTTAGATGAGCATTATTTCTTTCATTTGCGTTAACTAAACCCATAGTTAATAGCAATATAACGAGGAATGTGAATGTTTTTTTCATTTTACTATAGATTAGCTTAATATCAATTACATATTATCTTACGATATTTTAACACGTATTGTCTGTAAATTCATCATTCCGTTAATACTTATTAAGATTTATTCTGAATATTTCTTAAAATAGTATTGATCAAATGATTTAAATCCTCCACCCTTATAGATTAAAAATAAGCTTCCCATAAACATACAAAGATCTGTTCTAGATCCATGCATCATTGCCCAAAAGCCAAATTCATCGAAAACAGATACTTTTGTTGTAAAGAAAGCAGCAGTAATTAATAATAAAGTAGTAACTGATGAAATACGTGTAAATAGCCCAAAAAGTAAAAGTAATCCAAAGAAGATTTCTATACTTCCAATAAAGTACCCAAAAAGGTCTGGAAAAGGGAATCCTAATTCTTCAAATCTTCCTGTGCCTCTTTCATTAGGGAATAAAAATTTCTGAATGCCTTCAGAAGTAAAAACAATACCGACCATTAAACGTATCAATCCTGTACCGTAATCATCTGAGGTTTTTAAAAGATGGTTCTTCATGTTAATAAATTCAGGTAAGTAAATTTAAAAAACACTTGAGCAAAATAATAATATACACATTTGATAATTAGATATATACAAAAGAATCTTATTACAATGAGATAATTATTTATAGATACTCAAAAATTTAAAACTAGAATAACCAAGGTTAAAAATAAGTAATACTGTTAATGAGAACCACAACGATAAAGGTTCATATACATTTACACCATATTTAAAATTATAAATGATGAGTAGTATAAAAATAAAGGATGTTATTACAGACCATATTAGTTGAAAATTCACAAACTTATTCCCTTCTGAACGAACTTTAGAAGATAAGTTTAAATGAACAGACATAAAATATGACGGTCCTATTATATTCCCAAATGGAATAATGAACATACTTAATACAGATAGATAGATCTTTGAGAGTTGCTTTCTATCTAATTCCTCACTTGTAATCAGTTCCTCTTTGTTGACATCCAATACAGTTGATATTTTTAATAAGTCGTTTTCAGTTGGTATAATGACATTATTTTCTATCATTTGAATGTGCCAAAGGGGTAATGTAGATCGTTGTGATAAAGATTTTTGGGTAAGACCTTTAGAAAATCTTATGCTTCGAATATAATTATTCATCTGACTTAGATAAATATGAGTTAGTTATTTTTTTGTATGGCAATATAAATTTATTATTTATTTCTGTAAATAACCTAGTAATTCGAGCTTTTTCTTAAAAAAAATTAATCCGTGGTATAATTGCTTTTTCTTTCTTCTCTAACTTTTTCGAATTCATGCAGTATTTGCATGATCAGGTAACGAACAATCACCATCATTAATAAACCAATAATATAACTTGAATATGTATTATATAATTCATAGTCTTCTTTAGAAATCATCTCCTTTCCATCTCTCCTACCCGTTAATCCCCAAAGGTTGTTTACACTTTTAAATTTATAGTTAGTACTTATCAAATCGGCGGCGAAAATACCTGCATACCAACCTGTTCCTGTAGCAATTATTTCTTCTATAATAAAAACTCTCCAACTCTTTTTTGAAAAATTGATTTTGGCAATATTTTTAAATACATTGATGAAACAAGTCATTATATCTTGTAGAAAATGTTTTAAATAGGTTTTATTTTCTTTATTGAATACATGAGTTATCAATAGTTGTTTAATAAATTGATAATAAACAGCACATTGATTTAAAAATTTAGTAGACGTTTTCATAATTATAGTGTTTATCAAAAAGTGATATACTCTATTCAAATTATGTTCCTATTTCATCAAAATATCTTAATTCTATAAATTATGTTATTCCTTTTCTTTTAAATTATTATATCGCTTAAAAAAAGTATATTTGTGATTCACTTATATAATTATGCGCAACTTACTAATAAGTATTATAGACTTTTTTTATAAGCCATTTCAATCTATAATGCCTTTAAAAACTTTTAGATATGCAGCTTGTGGCGGGGGAAATTTAGTCTTAGATATCTGTCTATATTATCTAGTTTTTCATGTTGTACTACATCAAGAAAATTTAGATTTGATACTATTTACGTTAAGTTCCCACATTGCGGCTTTATTTATAGTTTATCCTATCACACTAACAACGGGGTTTTTATTACAGAAATACATCACTTTCCAAGAATCAGATTTAAAAGGAAAGGTTCAATTTTTTAGATATATACAGGTCAGTTTCGGTGCTATATTTATTAATTATATTCTGATGAAAATATTTGTGGATTTACTAGGCTTTTATCCTACTCCTTCTAAAATTCTCACCGTAATTGTTTCAATTATCTATAGTTATATCTCCCAAAGTAAGTATTCTTTTAAAGTATCAGATAAAGATTAATTTGGTACTGCTAGCTTCTTTTGTAAATTTTCCCATTCATTTATAGAAGTATTATCTACAATTTTGAAATGTAAATTTTTATAGGCGTACAATACATCTGATAATCTGTTATTTACTTCTTCAGACGTTTTTGATATGTTCTTTTTATCAAAATGATATTGATAAATAATACATTGCTCATTTATAAGAAGAGAACTAATTGCTTCATAATTACTTTGGTAAATCTCTAAAAATTCTTCGACTGCCTTTTTAATATTATTCTTACGCATCACGGATTGATGATCACTCTCTATATACTTTTCAATTTCAACTTTTAACTCTTCGAAGATTTCTTTTTTCTTCGCAAAGCTTTTTTCTTCTTCTTCAAGGTACTTTTCCATTTCTCCTTTTATCTCATCAGAAATAAGTTTCCATTCTTCCATATTGATATGATCTTGAGAATTTCTAAGCACATTCAAATTAGTAAGTCTATATTCTTCTTTAAGCAAGAGTATATTAGTAATGATACTGTCGAATTGGACTTCGGTTGATTTATTTGTGACAAAATACAAATGAAGAAGGTTAGTCTGTTTTTTAGCTTTTTTCTGATATTCTTTTCGATAAGATTTACCTTCAGAAATGATTTTGTTTATGGCTTTTTTTGATTTCTTATTCTCTACCTTTTTATCAATAATTTTTTGATAATTGGGAATAGCAAAATCTGTAGAGGATGAAGATGAAAAAATGAGTGCAAAAAGTAAGGCCCAGATCATATGATTTTTTCTTTTAAAGATATCAAATGATCTAGACTTTTTACTATTAATTTTTATAATCTTTATTGATGAGTAAATCCCTCCGATTTAAAATATTATTTACTCTAAGATCTAATTCCTTGATTAAAAAGGGTTTTGCTATAAAATCTTCTACCCCTAATAGGTAACATTGAATTTTTTGTTCTATCTCACCTGATAAAATAATTACAGGTAATTCATCATCTAATTTTTTTATTTCATTGACAAAATCGATCCCGTTTTCACCTTCTAAATTTAAGTCAGTAATAATTAGGTCATATTTTACTTTATCAATATGTTTTGTTGCTTCATGTATGGTTTCACATAAAGTTAATTTATGCTGAAATTTAAATATTGTATAGACCAATTTTCTCATGAAAGCATTATTCTCCAAAAAAAGGATATTTTTTTTCATATAGTAGTTATCATTGGTTTCTATAAAAACATCCTCTATTTAGTAATGGTTCAAGTGAAATATTTTTTTAGATTACAATATTGATATTCATACAATTATTTAGATATAATAAATATTCCTTCATCCAAATCTTATAAATAAAAAACCATAAATATTGAAGATTCTTAAATTAACAAACTTAGTTTTCAGCAATTCATTACTACACAATACACTTCAATTCTTTATATTTATCAATAGAATCAACTCATTATTTTTTATCTAAAAGAATCCTCATGAGGTATGTTTATTTTTTTCTTTCATTATGCATTTTTTCATGTCAAAAGCCTATCGATATGGAGAGCATGATAGTTAATGGTGTATCCAAAGAATTGGCAGAATTTCGTTATCAACAAATTAGTAATTTGAATTATGAACTTCATTTTATTTTGCCATCTGACAAAAGTAAAACTATAGATGCAACGGCTTTAATCACTTTTTCTCTTGAGAACAATGATAATCCAATAATATTGGATTTTAAAGTAGAAACACCGATAGTAAAAAACATCATTATCAATAACAAACAAGTTAATATTACGGTAGAAAAGGAACATTTAGTCGTTCCTAAAGAGTATCTTACTGAAGGTGCTAATAAATTATCTTTCCAATTTGTCGCAGGAAATCAATCGTTAAATAGAAAAGAAAATTACTTATATACATTACTGGTACCTGATAGAGCCAGGACATTATTCCCTTGTTTTGATCAACCTGATTTAAAAGCAACGTATGAATTGAGTTTGGATATTCCAGAAAATTGGAAGGCTATTGCAGGCGAATATGGAAAAACCACCTTGCAGAACAATAGAAAACTGATTCAATTCAAAAAATCTAAAAAAATCAGTACTTATCTATTTTCTTTTGTTGCAGGTGAGTTTAAAGAAGAAATTTACAACAAGGATGGATTTGAATTTCACATGCTCCATATGGAAGAGGCAGATAAAATGGCTCAAAACATAGACAAAATATTTGATCTTCATGTGAAGTCTGTTCAATGGATTAGTAATTATACAGGTATCCCACTTCCTTTTAACAAACTTGATTTTGCTTTAATTCCTCCTTTCCAGTATGGAGGAATGGAACATGTGGGGGCAATTCAATATAGAGCATCGTCTTTAATATTAGATGAAAATGCAGATGATTCTCAAAAAATGAGGCGAGCAAAACTTATTGCCCATGAAGTGGCTCATATGTGGTTTGGAAATCTAGTGACAATGAAGTGGTTTGATGATGTTTGGCTCAAGGAAGTCTTTGCTAATTTTATTGCTGCTAAGGCTGTCGCTCCAGAATATCCAAACATCGACCATCAACTGCAGTTTTATTTAGCACATCAAGATCGTGCTTATGTCGTTGATAGAACATCGGGTAGTCATCCTATACAACTGCATCTCGAGAACTTAAATATGGCTGGAACATTGTATGGTGCAATCATTTATTCTAAAGCCCCAGTAGTAATGGCTCAATTAGAATTAAATGTTGGAGAAGACGTCCTTCAAAAAGGATTACAAAATTACCTTAAAAAATATGCCTATTCTAATGCTACCTTTGATGATCTAATTCAAGAAATTTCGATTAGTTCGGGTAAAGACTTAAGTAAATGGGCAGATTCATGGGTTAAAGAGGCAGGTCAACCCAAAATTTTTCACTCTAGATTGAATACGGATTCCCTAAAAATATCTTATAACAGCCCCTATAAATCACAAATGATTGAAATCGATCAAAGGGAGATTTTTTTAAATATGAGGGATACCGTTATTGAATTATCAAAAAATAAGTTCCCATTAGATCAATCTGGAAAAGGATATGGATATTTTATAATAGATGAAGAAATTGGTTCTTTTCTAGAGAGCAACATGCAAAACTTCAATCCAACAGAAAGAGGTATAGCTTATGGTAGTATTTTCGAAAACTTTTTGAATAAGAATGTTTACTTTCCAAAGGATTACATTTCTACACTAATCCAATTTTTAAGTACTGAGAAAAATAGTCTTCTTCAACAAATGTTGCTCAGTCAATTTAAAGAAGTGTATTGGTTTAATCTTGATGAAGAAATGAGATTAAATCTTTCTGCTCAACATTTAAATCACTTTAAGCAATTGATGAAAATAGCGGATTCTAAGCCTCAGAAAACTTTCTATTTTAAGGTATTAAGTCAATTTCAGCATAAAAGATCAGAGTTTTCGTTCTTTACTCCATACCTTAAAGGAACATCAAAAGATATTAGCCTAAATGAGAGAGAGAAAGTTCATTTATATCATCATCTACGATTAGAAGGTTTACATGATGTTCAACTTTACCAAACCATTAAATCAAATCTAAAGTCAGAATATTACAGCGAATTATTTGATTACCTATTACCTACTACTTCCCAAGATACTATTCAATTACAGAAGTACATTAAAGACATCACTAAGGTGGAAAACAGGGAAAATGAAACGTGGGTAGAATATGGTTTATATTATGTAAACCATCCTTTACAAGCCGAAAAAACATTGGATTTAATTAAGCCAACTATTGAGCTTATCATTGAAATACAAAGGACAGGAGATATCTTTTTCCCTTATAATTATTTAAGAAATAGTATTGGAATGAGAACAGAGAAAGAAGTAAGAGAAACAGTTAATCGATATACTTTTAGCTTTCATACATTTAAGCATGAAATTCCATTAGACGATAAGCTATACGATAAGATTCAACAAAACCTAGACCCTGTAGAGCGAAGGTCTAATTAAAACATAACAACTCATCCCTTTCAATTTAGTTGATAAATATTCAAGGGATGAGTTGTTTTTTATATTTCTTTACTAGCAAATTGTTCTTCATTAAAAACAATTACTTTTGGATTGGTTTCTTTTACATTTTTGCTGACTACATACAAACTGTTGTCACTAGCAAAACAAACCCCTTTTCCATCAAAATTTTCGAAATGATACTCGAATTTAGGTTTCCTATTTTTAATTTCTGATAGATTATCTTTTTCATTTAAATTGAATAAATGAACACCCATTTTGGATAAGAATACTATATTATTGTATTTCTCAGAATAATCAACCGATTCTACTAATTTGAGGTTCACACAGCCAACTCTCTCCAAGGTCCCCTCTTGTTTATCCATTGATATTTTAAATATCTCAGTATTTTTCTGGGAATAAGTGAAAAAGTAGTACTCTTTATTTTTTTGATGAACCATCATAGCACGCACATCTTTCGGCTTATCTGGAAATTGATAAACATTGATACTTGGGGCTACAAAATTATCTAAAACAGAATTTTCCTTAAAAGTGTAAACTTGTATATTGTTCCTTACTTTATTTTGATCACCTATATCTCCGATGTGTATTGTATTTACACCACCTTCCTCGCTATAGGCCAAATCTTCCCATGCCAAAGAAGTACCCCTAACAAACACTTTTTTAAGTTGTTTTCCAGTGGTCACATCATACAAATAAATGTACGGATCGTTTTCAGTATTTTCTTGAACCCATATTTTTCCATAATCAGAAGATCTTACAATTCCTGTAATTTTCTCCAAATTATGAGAAAGGGGTTGTTCACTCACCTTATCGTAATTTACTATCGCGGTTGGAATTTCATTTTTATTCTCAATGGATTTACAACCAAGTTTAAACAGTAATAAGGTTAGTAATAAATAAGGTAGTTTTCTTGTGATAAAGTTCATTAATAACAGTGGTAAGCAGATTGTTTGTTAATCAAATTTATCCAATGTTTGAATAGAAAACACATTCATTTAATTTCGTTTACATTTTTAATTTCAATTAAGAAAAAAGATGCAAAACCAATTAAAAAAAGGCATAAATAACACCGTTAAAAATGTATTTATGCCTATTTTTTCTTAATTGATAATTTATCCTGCTAACCCATCTACTGATCGGACATCAGGTAATTCTCCCCACTTCTTGTTAATTACTTTTCTTCTGTATTTAAAAATTTCTTCCAATTTGTTTTCAATTACCAAAGCATTAGCAATTGCCCCCAAAGGTCCAAAAGGTGGAGCATACGTCACAATATCTTCCATTAAGACACCGTCATGTATTTCTTTTATAATATGCTGATGATGCCACAGATCATATGGTCCAATACGTTGCTCATCGACAAAATATTGTTTATCTCTAACATGAGTAATCTCAGTCATCCAATCCATTTTAATTCCTAGAAGTGGACTCACCTTGTAAGTAATAATCATCCCTTCATACATTTTATCAGGTAAATCTCCATTTGTGATATCAAACCCCATGTAATCTGGTGTTATTTCTTTAAGGTTTTTAGGTGATGAAATAAAATCCCAAACCTCGTCTATACTAGCAGCTATGCGCTGATCTTTTTTAAATTGATAAAATGCCATATTATAATTTTTCTATTTCTTTTAGTAATTGATCTGCTTCATACATTTTTAAATCGCTTTCCTTTCTGTTAGTATGCGATAATTTGTGTGCTTCTTCTAACAATTTCTTGTATCTAGCTTCCAATTTTTCTTTGGGAGATTTCTTCTTAAATAGTCCAAACATAATGCTATAGTTTTAGGGTTGATAGACCACCGTCGATATGTAAAATCTGACCGGTCATCCAACTTGATTTTTCTGATAATAAAAACTCCGTAAGGTTTGCTATATCAACAGCTTCACCTACTCTTTGCAATGGATGATTTTTCCCATTTGCTTCCTTTTTAGCTTCATCAGATAATAACTTTGATGCTAACGGTGTATCTGTTAATGATGGAGCAATGGCATTCACTCGTATTTTTGGAGCAAATTCAGCTGCCAAGGATTTAGTTAATCCTTCAATTGCACCTTTAGATATGGCTACTGAGGAATGAAATTTAAAACCTGATTGTACTGCGATTGTGGAATAAAGAACAATCGATGCGTTTCCTTTTCTTAGTGCATTCAGATTTTCTCTTATTACTTTTACTGCTCCAAATACATGTAATTGTAAATCTTTGATATACTCTTCATCAGTAATCCTTTGAAAAGGTTTGAGATTAATAGATCCAGGGCAGTATACTAAACCGTGAATCACATCGGGGAGTTCATTCAAAGATGCATTCTTATCTAATACATCGTAATGATAAAAAATTGTGCTATTAAATTTTGAGGGTGTAGTCGAATTATAAGTAGCAATTAGTTGATGATCTTCTTTTTGGGAAATAATTTCTACTAAAGCTGCTCCAATCCCTGAGCTTCCTCCTATGATCAAAATGTTTTTCATTCTATTATTGTAGGTTGATAAATGAAAAACAAGTGCCACAAAAAATTGTTTTCAAAAAAAAGAGTTCCTTTTGAGAACTCTTTCTATCATTAAACTTTTCCTATTCTTTTTTCAACTGATTCTGTTTTCGATTTTATCAACCCAGACTTGTTTTTATTGTAATCCATATTCATCACACAATAAATACGGTCTGATATTGGATCCATAATTTTATAAGCATCATCAACTACTTTTAAAAGTTCTGTAACTGTTTCTGCTTCAATGATAGTACCCATCGGACTAAACTGATAAGTTAAACCAGAATCTTTGATATGTTTTACTACTTTACTCACATATTCACCTATGTGGTCCCCTTTATCAATCGGGAAGATTGCGAAGTTCATTATAGCTCCCATAAATATTATATTTAATGAGCTACAAAATTAACGAACATCTTTGATTTGATCCTCAATATCCTTTGCTAATTCAGTAAACCATACCACAAAAAAGGTATCAATTTCCTGATTTATTACTTCTGATTTTAATTCGTACTCAACACCGTCACTTTCACTAAATTTTAAAACTTCATCATGATAATTAATAGTGGTATCAAACTCAATATCGAATTTTTCGATCAGATACTCTTCAAAAGTATGCATTTCTCTAGAAGAAATTGTTTTAGGTATTTTTGAATCTTTATCTACAGGCATGTACATCAAACCATAGCACTTGTTATTTGCGTCGGAAACAACAGGCATCACTTGAACATCTAAGTCGTTCATTTTTAGATATTGATCATTTTGTTTTTGAACACCAATTTCAATACCATCAATATTTTGGGAAAAGATAATCGTGGGTAATAATACTAGAATCGTAATAAGGTTGTACATTTTTTATTCAATATATTTGTTAGAACTAAAACAATAAAACGAATCATATGTGCCTAGGTTACAATTGAATTGTTAAAGCATGTTTCTATTTAACTGATATTAAGACAATAAAAAAATCCACGTAAAACATGGATTTTTTAGAATCCTCCTACGACTAGAGGATTATATAACTACTTATTTGACTTAAGTTTTATATCATTTTTGTTGTATTACAAATAAATAAAAGTAAACGTAAAATTGCAATAACCATAAATAGGTATTTTTTACTTTTTTAAAGAAAAGTCATGATTTTTTAATTAAAAGTAAATATAATCGTGATCTTTATTTATTTTCCAACGGTGAACCCTAAAACTAAAATATCATCAGTTTGGGGTTCATCTTGTTTTTCTTTCCATTTCTGATGGGTGATTTTTAATATATTTTCCTGTTCCCAAGTAGAAAGGTTAACTATATGTGATAATAAATTTCTAAAATTCTTTATCATATATTTTTTATTCTTCTCCCCTCCTAATTGATCTTGATAACCATCAGAATAGAAATAAAACGAAATTTTTGAATTTGCGAAACTGATTTCATGGTCTCTGAAATTAGAAGTATTCAAATCCATACCTCCAATATTACGTCTATCACCCTTTACGTAATTTAATTGATCATCTTTAAAGTAGACCCATGAATTTTTAGCACTACAAACAGTTACATTCTGCTGAGAATAATTAATGCATGCAACGGTAATATCCATACCATCTTGAACACCATATTCCTCATACTGACTTAAAGTGGTTTGTAAACGCTGATGTAATCCTTCTAAAATATCAGAAGGTTTTACAATATGTTTCACCTTAATAATTTCATTAAGAATACCATTTCCGATTAATGACATAAATGCTCCAGGTACACCATGTCCAGTACAATCAACTGTAGCAACTATGCAAATTCTTTCGTTATTCTTGTATAGTTTACCAGAACAATAATAAAAATCTCCTGAAACTAGACCACAAGGCTGATAAAAAAGAGTAACATCACCAAGGATGGATTCCATCTTACTTTTCACAGGTAAGGTAGCTGATTGAATCCTTTTCGCATAGGTAATCCCTGCCTCTACTTGTTTATTCTTATTATCCAACAGTTGCACATAATTTTGAAGGTGGTCTTTTTGAGCTAAAATTTCCTCTTGTTGTGCTTCAATTTCATTATTCTTTTCTCTAATGTTCGCATAAGCTTTTTTAAGACCAAGATAAAACTTTAGTAAGAAATAAATCCCTACAATCATAATAACAAACAATGCAACCATAAGATAGATAAACCTTGTTTGTTGATGTACGAGTTGATTAGATAAAGTATTTTTTTCTTTCAAAGAGCTGATTTCGTCCAAACGCTTCTCAGATAAATAGTTTTGCTTTATACGTTCGATCCTTTCTCGAATATCAGCATTATCTAATTCGCTGCCTAACTGATGGTACTCTTTGTTATATTTATAAGCAATTTTCCAATTTCCTTTTTCTGCTTCAATTTTATGTAACATGTTTGAAGCTTCTTTTTTCCAAAATTTGGTATTATCTATTGTTTTACCTCCGTAAATATCAAGTGCTACTTTCTTAGCATTACCATATTGTTTTTCATGTAAATAATATTCTGAAAGCCACAAGCTATATTCATTATACCCATCAAGGTTATTTTTCAATTTAAAATATTGAATGGGTTCTATAATTTCTTTGATCGCTAATTCTACTTTATTCTGATTAAAGAAAACTCTTGATCGAATAGCAATAACATATTCTTCTTGTTCTTTGTAACCATGTTTTATTGATTCAAAGAATGCTTCATTAAGATATTTCTCTGCAGAGTCATTTTCATGAATAATCGAATAAACTTCGCCTAGATTAAATATCATTGCTATTAAATTACTTCTTTGCCTTTTTGTAATATTATCCGACTCACTTATTAGAGTTTCCATAGCAATGAGAGCCTTATTGTAATAATATATGGAACGTTCGTGTTCATGTTCTCTAATATAAAATACACCTAAGTTATTTGATATATTGGCAACATCAGACCAATCCTCTAAAGATTCGGAAATGGATAAGGCTTTCATCAAATAATCGAAACCAACAGCCATATGTCCCTTACGAATATGATAGGAACCCATATACTGATAAGCCATACTTTCCCAAGCCTTACTATTTATTTCTATACTAATAGATAATATTCTATTCGCATAAATAAGTGTAGAATCAGAAGATGTTCTCAAATATTTTGAACAAACGCTTTTGTAACTTTCTAATTTTTTTTGAGTGTAGTCAGGAATCTCACTTCCAAAAGCAACAAAAGAAGAAAAGAGAATTATCAATAAAAGTATATGTGATTTAGATAGCCTCAATTAGTCAGTAAAATTTATGCATTAATATAATAGCTTCTAAATATAAAACAGAAATATGAATAAAGTATAAACAAAACATGGATTTATCTAATAAATTCTAAAATCCCTTACTTTGCTTTCTTTCAATTGTTAACAAAAACCAATTTCTTTAAGATCTACCCTTTTCCTCTCGTTTATGTGACAAAAGTTACACTTTTAGTTTACCGCCTCATCTATGTTTGTATCATCAAAATAAACAAGCGATTTAATTGGAAATGGATAACAAAAAAAGAATCATCGTTATTGGCGGTTTATCTGCCGGACCATCAGCAGCTGCAAAAGCAAGAAGAACTGACGAAAATGCTGAAATTATATTATTCGAGAAAACTGCAAACATAAGTTATGCGACTTGCGGTATTCCGTATGCCTTTTCCGGAAGAATTAAAGATAGAAATAAATTGTTGGTCGTAAAGCCTGATCTATTACGCCAACGTTTTAACATAGATGTTCATTTAGAAGAACCCGTAACGAATATCGATCCTGATAATCATATGGTGTACACTCCAAAAGGTGAATATAAATATGACAAACTGGTATATGCTACTGGTGGTACTGCTATTACTCCCCCTATTGAAGGTTTAGCTGATTACACTGAGTGGGCACACGCTAAAACAATTGAAGACTTTGATAGAATTATAAAATCAGATGTACTTAATAGTGCAAATGAAATTACTATCGTTGGTGCAGGTCTTATCGGTCTTGAAACTGCTGAAAACCTAATGCAAATTGGCAAAAAAGTGACCATCATAGAATTAGGAAAACACATTCTTGGTCCATGGGATGACAAATTTGCAACAATGGGTGAAAAAGTTTTAGAAGATAATGGTGTTTCACTTGAATTAGGCAAATCAATTCAAAAGATTAATACTGATGGTAGCTTAGTGTTAAGTGACGGTAAAACAATCTCATCAAATTTCTTGATTATGTCGATTGGTGTAAAACCTATCACAGAAATGTTGACTTCGAAAGGTGCCAATCATCTACCAAATGGTGCCTTGATTGTAAACGAAAGAATGGAAACAAATTTACCCGATATTTATGCAGCGGGTGATTGTGCTTCAATTCCTCATATAGTCACCAATGCAGAAGGTTGGTTCCCGATGGGGACACATTCCAACAAAGGTGGTCGTGTAGCCGGTGCTAATGCTGTAGGAGGTAACGAAACTTTCCCTGGTGGTTATGGTACTGCGATTATGGAGATGTTTGATCATACAATAGCTAGAACTGGTGCTGGTCCAAAAGTATTAGAACGTGATGGGATTGCTTATGAATCTACTTTTATCATTGCCAATTCACATCCAGGCTTCTATCCAGGGGGTAAAGATATGTTTATCGAAATTTATTACACTCCAGATACTCATGTGATTTTAGGTGCTGAGTTGTTTGGTCAAAAAGGAGTGGATAAACGTGCTGATGTATTAGCTACTGCTATTTATGCTAAGCTAACTATTGAAGATTTACCAAATCTTGATTTAGCTTATGCTCCTCCATTCTCTCCAGCAAAGGACCCTGTTATTGTTGCCGGGTTTGTTGCTCAGAATGCTCAAAAAGGATTGTTCAAAGAAGTAAATGTTGCAGTTGCTAAAGAAGCATTTGAAAGCGGTGATGACATTACAATCCTTGATGTTCGTAATCCTACGGAACTAGAAAATGCTGGTAGAATTGATGATCGTGCATTAAACTTACCTCTTGATACATTAAGAGAGAATTTAGATAAAATTGATACTAAAAAGCCTATTTATGTGACTTGTGCAAAAGGTTTAAGAGGTTATCTGGCTTCTTTAATATTAGCACATAATGGCTTCAAAAATATTCATAACATAGCTGGTGGGTTTACCGCTTGGAACAAAATCAACGGCTAATTGTTAATTACCCGTAGGGATGTTACCTCTACATAGACGTAACATCCCTACTCATCTTTAAACTTTCATTAAACGACAATTTCCATGATGGAAAACATTATTGCACCATGGCCTTGGTATGTTACAGGGCCGATTGTTGGTGCGACTATGGCTATATTACTATTATTTGGTAAAAGTCTAGGACTATCTTCGAACTTCAGAATTATTTGTTCCGCATGTGGAGCAGGCAAGAAAAACTCATTTTTCAACTTTGATTGGAAAAGAGAATCTTGGAACCTAGTATTTGCTATTGGTTGTATAATCGGTGGTTTTATCAGTTATAAATATTTAGGTGGAGATCACCTAGCTGGTATTTCTGATGCTACTGCAAATCACTTACAATCGCTTGGTATTACAAGTGATAACCATTACGTCCTTCCTTCAGAGTTATTCAATGCATCAGCAATTTTCTCTGTGAAAGGGCTTTTAATGCTTACAATAGGTGGTTTTTTAATTGGTTTTGGTTCTAGATACGCAGGTGGGTGTACTTCTGGACACGCAATTAGCGGATTATCAAATTTACAGTTACCGTCACTTATTGCCGTTATTGGATATTTCATTGGCGGTTTAATCATGACTTGGTTAATTATTCCATTTATCCTTTAAACACACAAGAAATGAAACCAAAAAGAGTAATAATATATTTAATTCTAGGTATTTTCTTTGGTATTGCACTCTCTAAAGGTGAAGCTATCTCATGGTTTAGAATTCAGGAAATGTTCCGCTTTGAATCCTTCCACATGTATGGATTTATCGGTTCAGCTGTAGTTGTTGGTGCTATCCTCGTACAGGTAATCAAAAGGTTTAATATCAAAGATTTTGACGGTAATGAAATCATTATTGCCGATAAACAAAAAAGTATTTGGAGATATTTATTGGGAGGAATTATGTTCGGTTTAGGCTGGGCTTTAGTTGGAGGATGTACTGCACCCCTTTTCATCCTTATGGGTTACGGTGAATACAGCATGGTGATTGTTTTTGCCTTCGCATTAGTTGGTACATTTGTTTATGGCTTGACTAAAGAACGTTTACCACATTAAATAATCAGGTAATAAGTAATAGGTAATAGGTTTTTAAGATCAGATAAAGATGAAAACTATTACCTATTAGTTATTACTTTTTTTGTAGTTTTGTAGCATGAAATACATACTTCCATTTTTCCTTTTATTTGCCTTAGGCAGTTGTAATGAAACAAAAAAACAAACTGATAATCCTTATGGTGTTAAGGTAGGCGATATTGTCTTCCAAGATCTCGATTGTGGCGATTTTTGTGTAGCCATAAATAAAGTGACTGAAGGATGGAATGGAAGAGATTTTTCACATTGTGCTATTGTTGTCGAAGAAGCTGATTCTCTCCTTATTATTGAAGCAGTTGGTGCAGGCGTGAAACGTACTTCTTTGAGAGATTTTTTTGGAAAACACACTGGAGAAGGAGGAACAGTAATAGGAAGAATGAAATCTGAATATAAAGCTTTAGCGCCAAAAGCAGCAAAGTTTGCTTTTGACTATTTAGGCAAATCATATGATGATGTATTTGATATTCAAAACGATAAATATTATTGTTCTGAATTGGTTTATGAGACCTATAAATCAGCTAATGATAATAAAGAAGTATTCAAATTATTTCCTATGACCTATAAAGATCCGGATACAAATGAATACTTCCCTATTTGGGTAGATTATTTTAAAAACTTGAATGCTCAAATTCCAGAAGGTGAAGCAGGGTTGAATCCTGGTGGTGTTTCTAGGTCGAAGTATTTGGATATAATTGAGTTGAATTAATTCAATTTTTTCCAATAACAATGCTATCTAATACTTTCTTTAAACTATTGATATCTTCTTTTTTGACGAGTCTTACCATGTTTTTATATCCCTAATATATATTGATAGAGTTTATCATCATCTATTCTAATCATTTATCGACGTCGAATCTATATTATTATGAGATGTACTATCTATCATCTCTTTAATTTGCTCTACATCGATACTTTTAAAAACCTTCTCTATGTCTTCATTAGTAGAAACTGATATCTTATAATAGGTAAAGAAGACGATGATAATACCGATAATAGCAATCCATGTAAAGACATAATATCTTGTTTTATCCTTCCCAAAGAAATTGATCTTCTCATTTAATTCTTCAGCCGTAAGTTTTCTAGGTTCATCTTCATCATAATCAACATCATCATCAAAATAATCTCCATAATCATCTAAAAAGTCAAATGCATTTGGAGTGATAAAATACACATCATTATCACCTTCTGTTTCGACTAGATCATAACGTAAAAGATCTTCTATTAACTCGAATAGGCGTTCTTTCTGAAGATAGTTTTCAAATTTTATTTCATTGATATTAATTGACTGTGTTTTAGAAGATTTTATTTCTTCCAACAGAATGATATGTTCTTTTTTTATATCCAATTTTTAGAAAAAGTATATGGAGTAAGATAATTAATTATTGAAGGTACATAAAAGTGACGCATAATGGTACTTTTCCTCTGAATTAAGTTCTTTGATTTCTAATCGGTAGGTAGGGAAAATTATTTATTCATGGTTTATTTTTTATTATTTAATTGTCTTCTAATGGTGATTTTCGGCATTTGTGATGGGGGTATAAATCATTACATTTCCCCCATTAATTTAGTTAACCCAAGCGGGTTGATTACTTGTATAGTATTGTCTTCTATAACAAGTTGAATTTTTTGAAATTTACCCTTGTAATACCAATAGAAGTCTTTACTAACGGGTTGTGGGTGTTCATTATAAAATTGATCTGTGATAAGATTAAACTTTTGTATATATAGTACAAAATCAACTGGATTGTCCTTTGATATTTTACATAATGAAGCGATTCCTTTATTCGGAATTGCCAATACGCACCCCCATTCACCAACAAATTCGGGAGCATTTTTTTCAAGGTCTAATGCAATACTTGCAGCATAATCTTCATTACCAATAAATGAGACATTGATAGTGGAATTATTTACTTCTATTGGATGTGTTTCTTTTAAGATTTCCTGTTTGTTTACATTTTCTTGAGCATACTTAAAAATTTCTTCCTTTGATATATTCCAATTTTCAGTATCTGATTTCATAAGTGGACTAAAGGAAGATGGTAAATCAAGCATAATCACACTGTAGGTGCCTTCTAAATCTTCCCTAGTTATTAAAGTTTCTACTCCACCATTGCTTTGAACAAATTCTTTAGGATAAATTCTAATACTGAGATATTTTTTTGCAGTAACAAAGTCGGTGAAATCATTATTTTTATGTTCATCAATTGATGTCGTCATAGATTGAAAGTGAGCTTTCAAAAGAGGTGTCCATTCTTTTTTATCCATTTGATGACACTTCATTATAAGGTTGTGTAGATTAACTAATGAATAAGCTTGTCCATCTTCTAGATAAATAGTACCCTCTTTAACCTTTTCTACTTTGAAATTTTTAGAAATAATCTTTACAGATTTATCCACTAAAAATTTATAATCCTTTTGGGAAATATACTCTTCGTAACCTTCTGGAATAATGTAATTTTTTTCTTGTGCTAATAAGTTAAATGATAAGAAAAATAGAATGAAGAATTGTACAATAGTTTTCATAAAAAGTTGAATTAACCAGCTTAAAAAAGTTTAAAATTGAAGTATTACAAATATGAAAGAATTAATTTTTAAAAACAAAAAACCTCCAAGAACGAATCCTCAGAGGTTTTATCAAATGATCTTTTTAGTAACCTAAGGCTTCTAAAACCTTGGCATTTAATCTTCGGTTTTTTCCTTTATATGGATAGCAGTGAATATGAATGGCGGGGTTGAAATTCATTTCAATGATGGCATAATTATCTTCACTTGCCTCTTCATGAATATCATCAATCATCATATCTAAACCTGTGATTTTAACATCTAAGGCTTTCGCTGCTTCGACGGCAATGTGCTTATATGAATCTGGGATATCATCCGTATAATCGATACTATCACCACCTGTAGAAATATTCGAATTCTCTCTTAAATAGACTATTTGATCTTTACTTGGAATGTAATCAAAATCGTAGCCTTGAGTTTTTAAGAACATTTCCTCTGCTTCACCTAAAGCAATTTTTTCTAGAGGTGTCTTATAGCCTTTACCACGTAGTGGATCTTTATTCTTTTCGATGACTAACTCTCTTACTGTTGATTTTCCATCACCCTTAACATTCGCAGGAACTCTATGAAGGATACCAACCACCTCATCATTAATGATGAAAATTCGATATTCCTTACCAGTAACAAACTCCTCGATGAGAATAGAATTATCATGCTCAAAAGCAATTTCTACAGCTCTATCGAATAGCTTTTTATCTTGATTGTCTTTTAATATACTGATACCCAAACCAAAGTTAGTCGACTTAGGCTTGATGACAATGGATTGTCCCTGATAGAAAACGAAATCACTTTTGGCTTTGTCTACGGAAGTATACTGATCGCCTTTTGGTGTTCTGATGCCCACATTTTCAATCACTTTTTTGGTCATGACTTTATTCTCCATCATCAAGACACTAACATAATTATCTAATGATGTTCTTGTGGCCTGCATGACATGTTCCACTTTACCATTTTTTTCTAATTTGATAAAGTTTTCTGTACGATCCATAATATCAAATTTGATCCCTCTCAAAATAGCTTCACGAAGCACTAATTGAGTGGATAATTCCATATCTTCTAAGCCATGAAACTTAAATTGAGTTCCTTTTGATGCACCTGAATATTCAATAGCTTTTTCAAGATGCCAATCGATATATTCTTTACCTTGAATTGCCTTTAATGTTTCGCATGAGGGACGAACCTTTTTATTTTCACTTAGATCCATCAAAGTTTTAAAAGCTGACTTATAATCATCAGGAGCAAAAGTGATGAACATATCTAATAGCTCAGCTGTTAAGGTTTGAATGGATTCACTTAAAAGTGTCTCTTTTCCATCAACAATAATTTTAGCATGATCAGAAAGTCCCTCACTTGCTACGATTTCTTGATTTTCAGTCGCAATTTTTTGTTCTTCTGAGGTAATCTCTTTAGACTCTTTAAATAGACAAAACAATAAAAAGAGGTGAACTATCTTGGCTGTTTCCTCAGAAATACCAATTTTCTCTTGAGGATCTAAATCCAATAATCTTACTTCAACATATTTTAGTTTACCATCGACTTCTTTGAGACGAATTGGTGTATAATTCTCTTTATTACTATTTAATACGCCTTGTTTTATGGCATTATCAATACTTGACTCATAGTTCTTTAATGAACTATAGTCCAATACTAAATCTTCGATGTTTTTATATCCACAAACAGAAGAACGCATCGAAATTGCATGATCAAAATGATGACTATCTCTTGTTGCTTTTGGTAATTTATCGATGCAACATTTCAAATAAGTATTATGAAGTGCTGGACTATTTCCTAGCAATGCAATTAAATACCAACGGTAACGGAGAAAGTTTCGAGTTAATTTTAAATATAACTCTTCTCTAAAATCATCATAAGAAATATTGCCTTCATATTGTTGATACAAGAATTCAATATTCTTTTCCTCTAATGAAAAATTGTAATGAATTCCTGATAATAACTGTTTCTTCTTCCCATATTTTGAAGCCAAGAAATTACGGTATTCCTCATTTTCTTTACCTTCTTCTCCAAAATCAGCTACTTTGATATCGTCATCATTTTCTGGTAATTCCGGAGGAGTACTTTGAGGCCATAATAACTCATCTCCGAGGTTTTCTGTCACTACATCATGAATCGTTTCCAAGAAACCTAAAGCTTCTTTAATAGATGGTAAAGGCGGTGTAATCATCTCCACCTGACTTTCAGAAAAATCAGTAGTGATATAAGGATGATTTAATTTATTACCAAAAATCGATGGATGGGAAGTCGTTGCCATTTTACCATCTTTTGTGATACGAACGTTTTCTTTTTCTAAACCGAAGTTTCCTTCAAAGATGCGAACGTTTCTATTGTCTTTTAATATTTGTTGTATTGTATGCATAATGTTGTCTAAATGGAAGTGGATAAGATCATTTTTCGTTTAACGGTATGATAAGCGATGCTTAAGCATATTGCTCTTAAAACGGTACTGATAGCTATTGCCATCCAAACGCCGTTGATACCAAAAAGATGTTCTTGTGATAAATAAAGTGCCATAGGCACCCTGATGACGGTCATGGTTATATTTATGGAAGCAGGTATTTTTGTCTTACCTAATCCATTGATAATACCTGTTGTCACCATCTCTACAGTCATAAATACCTGAGATAATCCAATGACTCTCAAATAACTTGCTCCAATAGCCACTGTTTCCTCTTCGGTAACAAACCATCGTACAAAGAATTCGGGGAAAATGTAAAACAATGTCCCCATTAAAATCCCAAAGGTGATCGCAATTTTTATTGCCGTCTGATATCCTTCATTGACTCTTTTGTATTCTTTTGCTCCATAATTCTGTCCAGTAAATGATAGCAATGCTCCCATTAAACCACCTGTAATCATAAATGTCATAGATTCGATTTGCAGACCAATTTTCTGAGCAGCAATAGCATCACTTCCCCATTGCGCCACAATTCTTGCCATGATGATACCGATTACAGTAAATACAATTCTTTGAATAGAAGATGGTATACCTAATCGAGTGATACGTCCAATTTCATCAAAAGATATCTTGAATTTTGATGCTCCAAAGAAATGTACAACTGACTTTCTATAAAACAACCCGAAGGATAATATTTGAGAAATAACAGTAGCGATTGCAGCACCTATCACACTAAATTTGAATACGAATATGAAAATCGGATCAAGGATAATATTTACCACGACGCCTATCATAGTGACCTTCATTGGTGTCTTACTATCGCCTCGGCTATTACTTATTGAAGTAAAAAGAAATACTGCATGAGAAAAGAATAGTCCTATGGCCGCAACTCTCAAATATGAAATCGCAAATCCTTCTACAATAGGATCGTTTAAGTTGAAAAAACCAATTAAATAATCAGGGAAAATCTGAATAAGAACTAGCATAATCGCTACGATCAAACCAATTCCTGTAAAAGCTTCTCTACTAATTTTTTCAGCCAAAGGATTGTTTTTAGCCCCTATTTCTTGGGAAACAGAAATTCCTGTACCTAAAATAAATACGGAAGAAATGGCCCAGCATAACTGTAAGAAAAAGGCTGATGTCCCTACAGCTGCTACTGCATCACTACCTAATTTACCTACCCAAATCATATCTGTAAAATTGTAGGCAAATTGTAAAAACGATGAGGTAATGATAGGTAACGCAAGCGTAATGATATTTCTAAATACATTACCCTTAGTTAAATCTTTTTTCATCAAATAATTTTTTGAAATAATGAATTGAGGAGGCTAAATCATATACTCAATCTTTTTCGTATCAATAACCCAGGAATGAATTCCTTTGCTCTTGATACAAGGTTCGATTAAATCACTTGTAGCCTCTTTTATCCCAATATTATTCTATATAATGATTTACAAGATATATATAATCTATTCATCAATATACATAGATATAAAGGCTATTGGAAATAAAATAAATGTGATAAGTATGGATCTAAAAATGTTGAATGATTCACTTAGAATAGTCATTTTTAGATGATTAAGAATTCGTTATAGTCGTAGCTGACAGAGCCAAAAGATATACTGATGATATCTTTTTGATAATATATCGAGGGTAAAGTCTTTTAAAGTAATGAATCCATATGCCTTATTACTTGCAAATAAATTACTAAGAAATGCCTGAGGATCGTTTTCTAAATTTGTCAAGAAATACGGCCCAACAGAAGAATGTATACTAAGAACAGATCCAGCCAAAGGCTTGTTCTCAGTTGGTAAACAACATTGTGTCTGATTACCTTGTTTTGCTATCTGAGCGATTTCTTGAAAGAAAATCACTTTATCATTTTCTTTTTTTAGTTTACAACAAGTCTCTTGTTCCTTTTCGCTTAATAACAAAAAGGCAATCAATGACATGCTGAAAGCCAAAGAAATCTTTACGATATGTGATAAGTTCTTTTTCATTAATCTAATAAAAACGAAATATATGAATAAATGTTCATGTATTAATTCGTAATTTAAATTTATTAACCTCAAGTTTAGTTTAATCTAAAACTTCCTCAGGTGTATAAGTGATCTTCTGATTATTATTTACTATGGATAATAAATTATAGATAGTCCATGGTATTATCCCTAAAACAGTGGTTGAAACCAACCAAAAGATTGGATTTGACTGATCCTTTTTTAAAGTTTTATAAAAAACTGGAATTATAAATATGATTGAGATTAAAATATTAAAAATAGGAGATGACATGGATATAAAACTTTGCTCGTGTATTGTTAAGTTTATTTCGAATAGTCTTTGTGTAAAATCAGATTTATGTATGTAAAAATTCAACAATAAAGGATTGAGTGTTACAAAAGACCACGCGATTAGTATGAAAAAAGAAAACTTAAAAATAACCCTTTTATTAAAGGTGAAATTTTCTTTAATAGAAATAGTAAGGAAAAAAACTAACCCTATCCATGAATTAGTTAATACAATAATAACCAAATATAATGGGTTGTAACTTGATTTTTTTGCATAAATGTAAACCCACAAAGAAATTAATATCCATCCTAACTGAGTTGGTAAATAAGCTATAAAACTGTATAACAAATCGAAAAAGGATAACTCTTCGCTTGATAAACTCTGTAAAAATTTAGCTAATACTCCTTCAAGAACAACCTCCGGTGATTGAAAAAAAAGAATTAGTAAAACTGTAATAAGTAAAAGCGAATTTTGTAGAAGTTTCATTTCAGTTGAATAGTTTATTTATGAGATATAATCAAATATTACTCTTCTAACTGAAACCTCAAAACAGTCTTCAACTTTTCTGTAGGCACTTTTCTAAAATCAGATAAATAAATTTCTCTATGTATTTTTGATTTTCTTTTTACTTTCATCTCCCCTGCGTATTGTTCCATCAATTCAAAACTTGCAGGTTCATCATCATAACTACCCATGTGCAACAATTGGATGCATTTACCATCAGTAATCTTTTCAAACCTTAATTGTTCTAGTAACGGATTTGGCTTTTTCTTTTTAGTAAGTTCTAAAATTTCATCAAAGAATTCTTTACTTATGAAATCAGGTTGACGAATCATTAAGTCGAAAACTAAATCGTCTTTGTTTAATTGTCCGTTAAAATTCTTTTTTGCTTCATCATTAATATCCCACACCCCCTCTAGCGGATAAACCGTCCAATCTATATAATCTGAGGGTGGGTTGTCCAATTTCTTCATGGTCATTTTGATAGCATACGCAACACTATATAAGGCTCCGATACATTCTTGAAAAAAGTCACTATTGGGATTGCCTTCACCACTAATTACAATGAATTGATATTCGGGAACATCAATAATCTCGGGCTTAGTTTTAGGTTGATAAATAGTTTTTTCTTTTTTTCTCCATTCGAATTTCATCTTCATTAGGTTTAAATTTTTGATAATAAATGTACCCAATTTGCATTAAGCCAATCACCCAAAATAAAGGGATTTTAAACATGAGCCAAAGAAAATTAGTGCCATCTCTTACTAATCCATCAAAATAGATATGATATTCTATTTGAAGTTTTATTGATATGTAAGGAATTACGAGACCATACAATAGTAGTATTACAGGAATACTAATCCATGTGGTAATTTTTTCTAACTGTATTTTAGTATTTATGTATAGCCCTAGAGTAAATAATAATAAGTCAAAAATACAGAGAAAATAAAGAATAGATAAGTCGATATTAACCATTAGATAAAAAATAACTGTCAATTAAGTTAGTACTAGTCGTATTTATGGGGAAATGAAATATTTGTTATACAAATTATTTCTATAGCAAATCTATATGTTTTATTTCAATGATCCAAAGAATTAAAAGCATAAAATACATGAACATTTCTAAAAATAAAGGCTTCCTATACTTGAGTTTTATAAGAAGCCTTTATGTAATGATTATTCAACAGTTTCAGAATTCATTATTTTCATTTCCCATTTATTTTTAGCTCGTTCGTATAAATACTTCTCATCAAAATCTAATAATGATAAATTTTCAAGGATGAATATTCTGTATTTTAATGCTTTATCATCTTTACCTAATAGATAATAACCTAGAGCGATATAGATAGCATTCGTTAAAGTAGTGCTATTTGGGTAATTAAAATCAACATCCTTTTTTATGAGGTTAATCCCCTTTAAATAATGTCCTTTTTCGATTAATAAAGCCCCTCTAGTTCCTCTTATATCCTCTGTTTTCGAGTCCAATTGATAAGCCAATTGTGAATAGTGATTGGCTTCTTCTAATTTGTCCATTATCAAATAAGTCCAGCCAAGACTATTGTATATAATATTCTGAAACTTCTTTAAATTTTCCTCTTCAATATGAGGTAAAAGTTCTTCTAAAATTGCTAAAGCTTTTTCGGTCTCTCCCAATTTTAAATAACAAGTACTTAAACCTGTATACATAACAGTGACTTTATTTAATTCACTTTTTACTGCTTCTAAAATGACAACAGCTTCCTCATATTTCTTTTGTTCCATTAGATCGTAAGCATCTAATAAATCATTTACTTTACTGAACTCAATTAGGTCTTCCATTTTTTTGAATGGAATTTTTGCGATTTGCAATCCATCAGAATCAACCTTTTGTCCTTTATAATAAAAACTATAGGGTATTAATACAGAAATTCCTAAAAGGAGATTTGTAATAACTATCAAAGAAGAAATATGAATACCTTCCGTAAATTCAGTGGAGAAATTGAATAATAAAAATAGAATTCCTGCGACTATTAGATTTAGTAAAAGACCACCTGCGATATAAAACCATAACTTAACTCTAATATTATCTGTATTATTAAAAGCAGCATGTGCATACCCTGAATTGAAATTAGAATTAAAGGTGATTCTTATATTCTTCCATTTAAAATCAAATATCTTGAATCCTTTACCTAAAGTTAATCTTCTTGGACTTCCACCTACTATATAGGCAAATAATAAATGACCAATTTCATGAATTAAGATGCCAAGCTTTATTGATAATTGAAATAATACAATGTTGAATCCTATATAAAAGAGGACACTTGTTTCCTTACCTAAAAGATATATTAAACTCGAGAACAGTAGTATAACCCAATACATTTTCGGGAGTATGGCAAATAGGGTTTTCTTAAACATAGAGAAGTCTATTGATAATTAGTTTATTACTTTTTGTTTGCTGATCTAATTTATGAATATTAAATCATATGACAATAAATATGTCATTTGAATATTTATTATAAAAAATAAATTGAATTTTTTGAAGTGATATTTGTATTACATTTAGACATATAGTGTAAACAGTACGTTATTATAAATCACTGATATTACGATAGTTAAAGCAATTGTTAAATTAATTAAACAAATTACAAGAATAATACATTAAAAATATTAATGCTTAACATAAAATCAATTAATCGTTTTTATGGTATAAATGTTAATTAATTTCAGATTTTTGCTTTCAGTTACTAAATCATCAAGTATTGAAAATGATTAACAAGAACATAAAGTCTAACTTCATCTCAGGCTTTTTAGTATTTCTAATTGCGCTACCTCTTTGTTTAGGAATTGCAAAAGCAAGTGGGTTTCCACCCATCGCGGGTATATACACTGCAGTTATAGGAGGATTAGTTGTTACTTTTTTATCTAAAGCACCACTAGCCATCAAAGGTCCTGCAGCAGGACTAATTGCTATTGCCATCGGAGCTGTGGATGAATTGGGAGGAGATGATCCTATCTTAGGTTACAAACTTACTTTAGCAGTTATCGTTATCTCAGGCTTACTTCAAATAGCCATGGGGTTTGCAAAATTTGGTAAAATGGGTGACATGTTCCCCATATCAGTGATTAGAGGCATGCTTGCTGCAATTGGTGTGATCATCATTAGTAAGCAAATACATGTTATTTTAGGTGTGGTTCCTTCAGCAAAATCACCTTGGGGACTTTTGGCAGAAATACCACATAGTATTCTGAATTTAAATCCTAAAGTTGCCGTCATTGGTGTACTAAGCTTAGCTTTATTATTTGTACATCCATTGATAAAAAATAAGACAGTAAATAAACTACCTGCCCCCCTATTAATATTGTTATTAGCTATTCCATTAGGATTTGTATTTAATTTATCAAATGAACATAGTTATACACTTGGATCTTTAGATTTCGAAATTTCACCGTCACAATATTTAGTAGTTCTCCCTGAGAACTTTTTTAGTGGCATTACTTTTCCAGATTTCTCTCAATTATTAAGTTATACATCTATCAAGTATATCATTATGTTTGCTTTGGTGGGTAGTATAGAATCTGTACTAAGTGCCAAGGCGATTGATGCTTTAGATCCTAACGATAGAGTGACCAACCTTAATAAAGATTTGGTTGCTGTAGGTATTGGTAATACAATAGCCGGAATGATTGGTGGTTTACCTATGATCTCTGAAATTGTAAGAAGTTCTGCCAATATTAATGCTGGAGCAAAAGGAAGAATGAGTAACTTCTACCATGGTTTGTTCCTTTTCTTATTTGTATTATTGGCTGCAGCAGTTATTAAAACTATACCAAATGCAGCGTTAGCGGCTATGCTAGTATTTACAGGTTTAAAATTAGCTTCTCCACAAGAGTTTATAAAAATAAAGAATGTTGGTTTTGATCAACTATTACAGTTCCTTACTACATTGATTGTTACTCTATGGACGGATCTACTTGTTGGTGTAGCTTCTGGTATAGTATTAAAGATAGTTATAGAACTTGTACAGGGTGTTAAACTGAATGAAATGTTCCAGTTGAATACTCAGGTTTCTGCAAGCAAAGATGGTTTGGTGATTAAATTTAACGGTATTGCCTCTTTTATCAATTATCTAAAATTCAAATCACTTATTGATGCTCAACCAAAGAATCAAAAAATAATATTAGATTTTAGTGATTGTTTCTTTATTGACCATACATTTTTGAATAACATCAACAATATTCAGAATAAGTTTACTAAAGAAGGTGGTGAGTTAATAAAGGTCGGATTTGAAAAGCATCACTTCCAATCTCAGCATCACCTATCTTCAAGAAGATTAGTCACTAATCCTTTACAAGAGAATACTCCTGAAGAATTAACTAAAAGAGCACAATCTATTAAGGAATTTGCTGAATCTCATAATCTTGATTTCGAGGCCAACCTAAGCCCTTCTTTTGTTCGACCTTACTTAAGTGCATTTTCTATCCTTTCGAGATTAAGAAGAGCCAATAATTTCATCTTAGGTACAAGAGAACATTATAGCTTCATGATATTCGATATCACATATGTTAAAGCAGATGATTTCTCTACAGAAACAACTACTGCAACTATCGCTTTGGTCTTTAATATTGCAAAAGGTGGTATTCCTGATTTCTATACCCAGGATAAAAGTAATTTTTCTAACTTAAAGACGAAATATGATATGGATTTGATGGAGAAATCTAATCTCACGCCTTTCAATATTTACGGCAATAATGAGGAACTTATTGATACTTTCTTCACATCAGATATTATTTCTTTAATCGCAGAACAACCTTATAGAATTGAATGTAAACGTCGTGAGATGTTGATTCATAAAGAATGGGGCTTGTTATCAGAAGGTAAATCGATGGAATACATGTTATCGTTTGTCGATAACCTAGGTAATGAAGTCGTTAAGAAAAGATTTGAAGAAGCTCAAGTATAATGCTTGAACATATTTATTATAAAACACCCAATCTAGACAGGTTGGGTGTTTTTTTTATAAAAATAACAATAAATTCTTATGACCTATAATATTATTTTTTTTTTACTTTTAAATATTTTTTCTGAGTTGATTTTTGTAATAATGTCTCCATCTATTGGTAAATGCATTAGCTATAAATTCATCTTTAGGTTTTATGTATTCGAATTTTATGATATTACCTTTCTTGTATTTCAACACAATTACTTTATTTCTTTTTCTTACCTGTATATTTTGATAATTTGGTTCATAAATTTTCCATTTTCCCGAGCGTTGTTGATTTCTAAATTTTCCACTTATTAAAAAATCATTTTGATTCATGTCAACATATATTCTGAAATTGCTATTCTGTTTCTTTTGTAATGTATGAAGAGCTTTTAATTCAAATTTAAAATTTTCAGTAGAATCTTTTTTCAGATGTTTAAAACATCCATTATTAATTCTAACAGCAATGTCTTTTAATGAATAAAAATTTAAATAAAATATATAAGTCTCATTTTCAATTGGTTCCCAATAACAATTATCAAGTTTATCTATTTCGAGGAATTTAATATCTTGAGAAAGATCACCTTTAAAGACATCAGTAATCTTTATTTTAAAGGTAGTATAATCATCCTCTAATTCATCTTGTATAATTTTATCTTCAATTTTGTTTATAATCATTACTTCTATAATAGCATTTGCATTATCATATTCATATAAATCAAAATTCTCAGGTAAATAACAGCTACACGCCATTGTTTGGATTGAAACGAAAAGAAATGGTAGTAAGGCTAGTGTTTTAAGCATCTTTTATTTTAATAGTTTCGACATATCAACATCACAATTTCTACAAAAAAAGCTAGTAGTATCATTTTTCAATAAGCCAATTATTGTAGAATCTTCATATTCATAAAAATACTGAATGTTCCAAGCAGCTGAATTATAAGAGACTAACCTATTATCCATTATAAAATAATATGCTTCTTCATCTATACTTTTCTCATCGTCATAATAATACTTTCTTACAATCTTCTTTTTATTATTTACTAAATAATTCTTTTCATCTACAAGAGGAAGCTGAGTTTGCCAACTAAAAATTTTTGAGATGTTATTTGTATCAATTTGAAAAGATTGACTAAAGAATGATTCTTGACCATCTATTATTTCCAGACCAAAATAATGTTCTAATCTATTTTCTTTTTCTCTTATTATCAAACTACTTGTATCAGAACTCTGAAATTTGTTCATACTATAGCGTTCGATAATGACATTATGAACTTCTTCTTTTTTATGATTACATGATGGTAAAACCATAATGAACAATAGTAAAATATGAAGTAAATACGTTTTTAACTTTTCATTTCTCATTTTTCATTTCTTTCAAAAGATCTTTTATCTCTGTCAATAACTCCACAACTTGAGAGTCATTGGATACTTCAGTAACTTTTTCTACTTTACTTTCATTTTTCAATAAAGCCCTTTGTTCCAAAACTTTATCTTTAAAATCTTGAGTATTTACAATACCCACCAATTTCATATCACTCCCTTGAGGATTACTTTGTCCAGCTGTTTCGATTTTTAGAATACGAAGATCAAATATCCTTAGTAATGGGTTTTCTATGAAGGTGAGATCTTGAATGTTTTCAAGCGGAATGGTTTTTTCAACTTTGAACATCATCCCTTTTTTAAATTCAAGATGCTTAGAAGTTAGATTGCATTTGATATTCTTATAGTAACTGTGACTTATATATTGTCCTAAACCTAAAATCCAAAAAGGAAGTAATGGAATACCAATAAATGATATTAGCAGAAGTACTGCTCCATAGGTAAACATATAGGCTTTAATCTTAGGGTTAAATTCCGCCGATTGTACGATTTCAGAGTGTGCTTGCATAGTATTTAATTTTCAATGGATCTCACAGAAACATTAAATAACTAAAGATGTCATTATTAATGAGGAGTGAGAATATAGTTTAGTAATATAAAAATTCAATATGAAGAGAAAAGTAGTAAATAACAATGAAATACAAATTAAAATAATGTAATTATCATGATAATTATGATTGCTCTAATATCCTTTTCAAATTCAAAAAGTTCTTTAGCGTAGTTTTTTTAAATACTCTTTTCAAAACTAACGCAATGAATATACTATTAAAAAAGTTTTTAGGCGTTATGTAAACTTCAATAGTTACTTTTGTCCTATTGTCGTTGATAGTTTTAAATAAATAGAAGTTTTGTACCGCTTTTACTGGTCCAACTGCTTCTGTAGATTCTCCATACACATTAATCCCTGCAGGAGCATCTTTTGTGATTGTCACAAAATTGAGATGCTTGCCATTGATAATACACACATGTTCTGAACCTTCACGAGTGACCTCATTTTCATTAAATTCATAAGCATCTACTCCTATCGACCATTCATGACGGTATTTGTAATTGGTCACATATTCCATCACTTTTAGTTTTGGGACATCAAATTCTAAATCGATAGTAAATGTTGGCGACCCCTTAGGCTGAACTTTATGGGCAAATGAATAAGGTTTGAGTTGTAATTCTTCCTTATTGATAGTTGAATATACATATTTCAATTCCTCTCCATCATGAATATCACTTCCTGATTCAAACTGAAATAATTTACTCTTATAATTATCGGCCAATCCAACATCCTCCTGAATATTTGATGTAAACAACACATAATTATTGCTATCTACTGAATTTTTTAAAAGTCTGTGTAGCTGTATTACTTCCGTTCCAAATGGCTTTCTTTTTCCTTGTAAATTGATAAACTGAATATCGCCACAATGCACTATTATTTTCAGTTCCAAGTTTGGAGCAGTAAGGCAAGCGTTACATGGACAAATTCTATTATTTTTAAGAAGTTCCAAGTGAGAATAAAATGCAGTGTACATATGTTCCACTTGTGCCATTATTTTTTCTAATGTAGGCACTTCTTCCTTATAAAAAAACAAAGCATCTCCTTCTACTTCAGCTAACTCTAAATCGAGTATATTCGACTGAATAAGAATAGTGAGTAATTCTTGAATAACATGCTGACTATGTTCTGCCTCTGTACTTTGAATGAATTCGGTGAAGCCAGAAATATCAGGAAGAAAGAGAAAAGATTTCATTAATTATTTGTTGGTGTTTTTTGGGTCTTTGTATTCGTAAATTGACTTTTTAGGTTGACCAAAATATCGCTGATAGACATTCATTAAAAATCTTACTGGCCAAGTGATTACTCTTATGACATAATAAAAAGAACTGCTCACAAACATACAGGCCATGAAAAATAACATGAAAAATGTTTCAAAAGCTGCTACAAATAAAAGCAGAAATTTCTTTATTATGGAAGTGAAAAATGACTTCATAGTCTAAAGAATATTTTTGATATCAGCAATGTTGTTTAGGACCTTAAACTGATTTGAAGTTTCAATTTCGTGATCAATCATTTCGTGTGCCCAAGTAGTATGGAAAGGAACATGATATGCATTTCCTCCTAATTCTAACACAGGGACAATATCAGATTTTAAAGAGTTGCCGATCATTAAAAATTCAGACGGTTCTACATCTAAATGTTTAATTAACTTACTATACTCTTCGGGTGTTTTTTCTGATACAATCTCAATATGGTGAAAATATTTTTCTAAATTCGATTTTTTTACCTTACTCTCTTGTTCCAAAAGATCACCTTTAGTAGCCACTACCAATCGGTATTTTCCTTTTAGGTATTCTAAAGTCTCTATCACACCATCAAGTAATTCGATAGGATTCTTAAGCATTTTTTTTCCTAATTCGATGATTTGCAAAATCTCATCAGAAGTTACTTTTCCATTGGTAAACGTCACCGCACCTTCGATCATAGAAAGAGATAGTCCTCTTGTTCCATAGCCATAAAGTGATATGTTATGAATCACTAAATCAAAAAGTTGTTTCTTTAATTCTTCTTCAGGAAGATATTTTGATAACACTTTAAAATAATTTTCTTCGAACTCTCTAAAGAAAGGCTCGTTAATCCATAAGGTATCATCGGCATCAAAAGCGATTACTTTAATATTTTGCATTTTACTTGTTATGTGATAAGATCATCAAAATTAAGCATTATGCTACAATTTTAAATTATATGACTATCGAATAATATTGAATATTTATCTTGGAATAACATCAATGAATGTTCTTTTTACATCAAGCCAATATTGCTCATCTGTTTTTAGATTTGTGCTTTTTTCAAAATCAAGAAGCACTTTGTGAAAACTTTCTACCCAAAAAGGAGTTTCATCCTCCCTATCAATTATTGAAGATAATACTTGAAATAGGTTTTCTTTATTCTCTGATTGAATACTTTCAAAAAGATCTTTCTGTATATTGTTTGTTACCATACGTATTATTTATTTCGCACGATTATAATTAGTAGTAGAGATAAATGCGAATATAAGAGGGGTAAAATTATTTTCGTATAGATTATTCCACATTACTTTTCACAAATGCCCGTAATATGCTGATAAATAATTAAAAATTGTAACTAACAACTTTCCTTTTGAAATGAAATTTAGATTTTTATCACTATTCATTGGCTTATATATTACACTTTTATCTATAGAAGTGTTAGCACAAACAAATATTACCGTGTATCCAAATACACAGCGCTTTATAGGTGATGTATCTACTTTTGATCGATCGAAGTATTTACAAGCACATATTTGGTTTGGTAATGAACCTAATGATGTTGACTTCAAATCATTCAAATCAACTTACAATATTGATGAAAACTATATCGGTTCAAGAAGATTTTGGAGTCCATTAGGATTAGTCAAAAATGGAGTAATTCCTAATATTAGAAATAATTATTCTGGAGTAAGAAGCGTAAATAATCACGTTGATACTGGTAGATCTGGAAGTTTAATGTACGATGAAAATGTAGATTATTCTACTGTAGACATTACTGATTTTTCAATTGAAGTAGCTGAATTTGTAGCAAAAAATTATCGAGATGAATGGAATCCGGTTCCTAAGTATATTGAACCTTTTAACGAACCCATGATTCATGCTGCAGATCATTATCCAGGAAGTTATAATTCTGCAAAAACAGATGAAATTGTGACTAAGATTTGTCAATTTCATCAACACTTAGGAAAGGCAGTACGTGATATTCCAGAATTAGAAAATATGAAAGTGATAGGTTATGCATCAGCATGGCCAGAATTCGAAAATGGTGATTTCTCTTTGTGGAATTCTAGATATAAAAAGTTTATTGATATTGCCGGTGAAGATATTGATTTATTCTCTATCCATTTATACGATGGTGTAGGGCTAAATAATACAGGAGGTAGAAGATCAGGATCTAATTCGGAAGCAATTTTAGACCTAATTGAGGCTTACAGCTTCTTAAAGTTTGGAAAGGTAAAACCTATAGCAATTACTGAATACGGTAGATTAGTTGCTGATCAAGAAGGTTGGACTTGGAATAATGGACAATCGAATTATCATCCCATTGAAAATTCTCAAGCTGTAAGATCTCAAATTCATATGGCCATGAGTTTTATGGAAAGAGGTGAACAAATTGAAATGGCCATCCCTTTCTCTACTCAAAAAATCAATCCTAAAGAAAAGTATTCTAAAGCTGCATTATGGACATTGAATGATGATCAAGAGTGGGAATTGACATCGAGAAAATACTTCTTTGAAGTATGGAAAGATGTGAAAGGAGAAAGAGTAAAAATCGAAAATGACAACGTTGATGTTCAGTCAATGGCTTTTGTGGATGACAATAAAATGTATGTTATTTTGAATAATCTAAACGATGAAACTCAAAACATCAACTTAAAATTGAATGATAACATTGGGATTGATAAAATTGACATCAAACAGTTAAAAGTATATGTTGATCAATTACCAGAACTTTCAAATCAAACTTTAAATGAAATTCCAGAAAGTTTACCTATTCAATATGGTGAAACTATTGTTGTGACTTACCATTTTACTGATGTTGTTGATTTATCAAATACTTTATTTGAAAAGAAATACTATGCTTCAACTTACTTGAAACCTATCATATCAAATACAGAACAACAGTTTACCATCAAAAATGTAACGAAAGAGGCCGGGAATGGTAAACTTAGAATTGGTGTAGGTAGAGATATTGGTAAAAGTTTATTGCCAACAATTAAAGTAAATGGTCAACAAGTCATCATTGATGGCGATATAATTAAAGGTTATGACCAAGCGAATCGTAGTAGATTCTTTGGTATCCTCGAAATTCCTTTTGATCAAGTTTTGTTGAAATCAGGATCGAATCAAATAAGTGTGATGTTTAACGATCAGGGAGGTCATATATCTTCAGTAGCGATGATTGTAAATACTTCTACTAAAGCTGCAGATATTGTTGAGGATGAAGATGATATTACTTCTATAGAATATCATGGATCTGAGAATATTAAGGTTTTCCCTAACCCAGCCCAAAAGGAGATTAATTTAGTATTTAATACTCCCGGTGTGGCTCAAATTAGGTTATTAGATTTACAAGGAAAACTTATAATGGAATATATATCAGACCTTCAACATCAAGTAATTCCTACAGATGATTTACAAAAGGGATTATATATTCTAAAAGTGAATCAAGCAGATTTTATTGAAACACATAAGATACTAGTAAAATAAAATAAAAGCGTATGGCAATTGTAATAAAGTCATACGCTTTTTTGTCATTTAACTCACTAAAATTTAGATCATATAATAAATAATTATAGTTTCATAAATAATATCAATTTTACTTACACCTCTATTCTATCTACTTTTGTATTACGGTTTAGCTAGTCAATCATATCAAAAACCATCGAAATATCAGTCAGCTAAATCATAATTAACCAAACTTAAATAGAATGAAAAAATTACTCAGACTTTCTATGTTATCATTAATAGTGATAGCATCAGCGTGTTCAAGCAGCAACGACGAAACAACAAGTAAAGAAAAATCGTCTGGAGGATGTCCATTTGGATTTGATAAACTCCATAAGAAAGAGCAGATTAAAACTGCAAAAACCAATAGAGATTGGTGGCCTAACCAACTAAATGTGGGTATTCTTGCTCAAAATTCTGAGAAGACCAACCCAATGGGTGAAGCATTTAATTACGAAAAAGAATTTGAAAAACTAGATTATTTTGCTTTAAAAGCAGATATAAAGAAAGTACTTACTACATCTCAAGATTGGTGGCCGGCCGATTATGGTAACTATGGTCCGCTATTTGTCCGTATGGCATGGCATAGTGCTGGTACGTACAGAACTGGTGATGGTCGTGGAGGTACAAGAATGGGTATTCAACGATTTGCACCACAAAACAGCTGGCCGGATAACGGTAACCTTGATAAAGCTAGGCGTTTACTTTGGCCTATTAAACAGAAATATGGAGATCAAATCTCTTGGGCTGACTTAATGATCTTAACAGGAAATGTAGCTTTAGAATCAATGGGATTCAAAACTATTGGTTTTGCAGGTGGTAGAGAAGATGTATGGGAACCACAGAACGATATTTATTGGGGATCTGAAGCTGGATGGCTTGAATCAAAACGTCTTAATGAAGATGGTGAATTAGATTTAGATGTAGAAAATCCATTGGCTGCGGTACAAATGGGCTTGATTTATGTAAATCCAGAAGGACCAAATGGAAACCCTGATCCATTAGCATCAGCAAAAAATATTAGAATCTCATTCGGGAGAATGGGTATGAATGATAAAGAGACGGTAGCATTAATTGCAGGCGGTCACTCTTTCGGTAAGACACACGGTGCTGGAGATGCAAAACATGTTGGAGCAGCACCTGAAGGCGCAAAAATTGAGGAACAAGGTTTCGGTTGGAAAAGTTCTTACAAATCTGGTAAAGGAAAAGATGCTATTACTTCTGGTCTTGAAGTAGTTTGGACACCAACTCCTACACGTTGGAGTCACTCGTTTATTAATTTATTGATGACCAACGAATGGGAATTAACTAAAAGTCCTGCGGGGGCTCATCAATGGGTGGCAAAAGATGTTGGAGAGATTATTCCTGATGCTTACGATAAGAAGAAAAGACATCGTCCAACAATGCTAACTTCAGATTTAGCATTAAAAGAAGATCCTGCTTACAGAAAAGTGATGGAAGGATTTATGGAGGATCCCCTATCATTTGATAAAGCATTTGCAGAAGCTTGGTTTAAATTAACGCATAGAGATATGGGGCCAAAATCAACTTACCTTGGACCGGAGATTCCAAAAGATGAATTTATTTGGCAAGATCCAACACCCATTTCAAATCATAAAGTTATTTCTAAAGCTGATATCAATAAATTAAAAACGGAGATATTAAAATCAGGTATTCCTCATAATGAATTGATAGAAACAGCATGGGCTTCTGCTTCATCTTACAGAGGTTCTGACCGTAGAGGTGGCGCAAATGGTGCTAGAATTCGCTTGGCTCCCCAAGTAAATTGGGAAAGCAACAACCCTACTCAGTTGAAAAAAGTACTAGCTAAATATGAAGCAATTCAAAAGAAATTCAATTCGGGAAATAAAAAAGTATCAATCGCTGATTTGATCGTTCTTGGTGGAACTGCTGCTGTTGAAGAAGCTGCTAAAAGAGGTGGTTATAACATTACGGTTCCATTTACTCCTGGTCGTACAGATGCCACTCAAGAACAAACTGATGTAGAATCTTTTGCGGTACTTGAACCTATGGCGGATGGTTTTAGAAATTACCAAAAGAAAAAATTTACGCTTACAACTGAAGAATTACTGATTGACAAAGCACAGCTACTTACGCTAACTGCTCCAGAAATGACCGTTTTATTAGGAGGTATGCGTTCTTTAAATGCCAATTTTGATAATTCTAAATTAGGTATTTTAACAAACAAACCTGGTACATTATCAAATGACTTTTTCGTAAATCTATTAAGCATGGACTACGAATGGAAAGCTGTAAATGATGATGAATTAGAATTTATTGGATCAAATAGAGATACAACTCAAGAAGTTTGGAGAGCAACGAGAGCGGACTTAATCTTTGGCTCAAACTCTGAGTTAAGAGCAATTGCAGAAGTATATGCAAGTGAAACGTCAAAAGAAAAGTTTGTAAGAGACTTTATTAAAGCATGGACAAAAGTGATGAACTTAGATAGGTTTGATATTGATAGACCTGATTCGGTTTAATTTTCTAACATAAACTAAATTAAAGGAATACAGAAATGTATTCCTTTTTTTATGTACATTTAAACATTGTTTAAACTAATACTCTTCATTAACTAACCATTTTTTATGTTTAAGAAACTAATTATTATCTACTCTATTTTAATGGCACTATTGACATTGTTCTTTGAAGGACAGACAGTTATTGATCTAATTGGACACATTAAAACAAACATTCATTACTTTGTTTATTTATGTTTTTTCTCTACTAATGCACTGTTGGCTTTAATATATTTGATAAAATCAAAAAAACTTGAACTCAATATCTTCTTTAAAATTCATATTATTGTTCATAGTGTGTTTTTTGTGGGAAGTTTGGTAGTGGGTATTATTACAAAAAAATATTACTTCCTTACAGACGACCTTAAATTTCTTTTCTTATTTAGTAATGCAGGTTTATTCACTATCCTAGGAAATGCTTATTTTATTAAACACTCTACTCAACTTCCTGAAGAACAGAAATACACCTCACGTTTTAAAAGTATCACTTTAAGATTTTTTGAAATCGCATTTATTTCAAACATTGTATGGTTAGTATTTTTTGATATGAGTTTTAATATTGATTTCAAAAGTCCAAATGAATTTGCGATCTATCTCTTGGGCATCCTATTTGTCTATTTTGTCTATGTAGAATCTGTTTTCCAACAGAGTATTAGTATGATTTATTTAAATTCATATATCAAAAGTGACCAAAGAGGGATCTTAAAAGTGATAAAAAGAAATCTATTTAAAATGTTTGTCCCATATTGGTTACTAAAATTCTTAGGTATAAAAATGGACGATTCTCCATATAAAGATATTTCTCTCAAAAATTAATTCTACTATAATTTTCGCAAAAAATATCATGCTACATTTTTTTAAACTTCAGACACTTCTCCTTCTTTGTTTTACATTTTATTGTCAAGCACAAGACATCATTACATTTAAAAATGGTGATGAGATAGATATATCCATACAAAAAACAAATAAAAGATTTGTTATAGGAATATCTGAAAATCAAAAGGTGAAATATCCTTTGAGTAATATTTATTTGATTCAATATCAAGATAGTACAACTGATATTGTAGGCTACAATAAAAACATGAGGCAAATTAGCTTGAAAAAGTTTGCAATTGGTATTGGAGCAGGATTAATGAATCTTGATTATAAAACAAATTCGGAACATAATACTATGTCTTTTCATAGAAATTTATATGCTACTTTTTACACTAATTACTCAAAACACTGGTCGTTAGGCTACGAGTTAACTATGCTATTACAAGAAAATATTGGTTCTAACAGAGAAAGAAATGTTTATCAACAAACAAGTTTTAACCATGTTATAAAAACAAAGTATAGTTTGGGTAATTACGATCGGAGAATATATTTTGGGTTTGGTATTGGGATATTTAATCCTACGGTTGTACTGAATGGAATTCAGAAGTATGAACCAGAATATCAATATATTGGTCCTGAAAACTTTGGCTACTCATTCACTAAGTTTGGCATATCACCCGAGGTGGGCATAAATTTCAATAATTTTCAAATTAGTTTAACTTATGTTTATCTTCCTAAACATTATATAGCAGTTGAAGACATTCCTAAGGAGTATAATTATGATTTAAATGGAAATAGAGAGATTACCTTAACAATGTATGAGTTTAAGATAGCATATCATTTTCAGATTGGTAAAAAACTAAACTAACTTATTTATGAACATGAAAACATCTATTCTTCTATCTATCATTACATTATTATTCATAAGCCATCACAATTATGCACAAGACATCATTGTATTAAAGGATGGTAGAAAGCTTAAAGGAAAATCCTCTATCAATTCCGATTCAACTTACTCAATCACAGTGGATAAATCGGGTAAATCGATAACTTTTAATTATAAGGAAAAGGACTTATACTATTTAAAACAAAAAGGCCAGAAACCTCAATTATTTGATGTTGAAAATCAAAAAGTAAAATCAAAACCACTATTAACTACAGGTATTGGTTTTTCATTTAATAATATAAACATTGATAACAAAATATCAGATTCAGGCGATTTTTACCTCACCTTCCATACCTACTATCATTTTTCTCCTCATTTTCAATTGGGATTTGAATTGAATAGTGAGTTTTTTAGAAGCACTTTGGTAAGAGGCCGTTATTTCTTTGGTAAAGACAGAAGGCTTCAACTGTTTACTTCCTTAGGTATTGGCTTTTACAGTTATAATAAGAACACTGAAAAGTTTTTAGATATTTTCTACCACCTCAATGAGATCTCCAATAATTTTGGTATTTCTCCTGAAATTGGTGTAGATATAAAAAATTGGTTTCAAATTTCAATAGCATATGATTATGTGAATATTAAGAACAGTAATTTATACCATCGTGATCTTAAAGTTGCTGGACGAGAATTGTATTACTCTACTAACAATTTATATGTAGATGAATCAGGAAATAAAGATAATAAATTACAGAAGATGACCAATTTAAAATTGAAATTCTTATTTAATATAGATTATGGGAGAAAATGGTATAAGAAAAAACAATGATTTAATTAATTAAATTACTTTTAAATAATACAAAAGACCTACTTTTGATAAGTAGGTCTTTTATATTATTATATTAATCACAACTGATCCCTAATGATTCGAATGAGAGATCGTTTTCTTTCTCTGAAGTAAAATACTCGTTTATATCATATACTTGATGATATGAACTTATATATTCATGTTCATTTTGATATATTGGTTCACAAAAGCTATATTCTTTTGAAAAATGTTCGCTTTTACTTATTCCTTCGATATTATAAAATACTAAATACTCGTCATCATAAATAAAATAGTTTCCTTTCTCTTCATTAGATGATTTTCTTATCATTGATATTTCATTAGAAAAATTCTTTTCAACTATCAAATCAACGTTAGTTACATTAAACGAACCATTAGGTTGAAAGGTATACCATATATTTGTTTTTTTAATAATATGTTCATCAGAATATGAATGATTGGTTAGGTTTGTATTCTCATTAAATGACTTATAGCGATGATCTTTTTCCATAATGCTATTTCTAACCTCACTTTCATTGATATTAGACTGCTGGTTATAATTAGATTTAGTGACACAATCTACTTTATGTTCTGAGAAATAATCTAATTCCATTTCACCATTCACCCTATTTCTCTCCATTCTATACACAAGATCTAATTCAAAATAAAAGTAAGTTTGATCACCTTCAAATTCATAAGTTCCTTTACTTCTTATTTTAGTAACGATATCAGTAGTAGGTATACCCTGATTATAGACTTTAACATATGTAAGCTTTTCAGATTGGAAGGTATTATCTTCTAGCAAATAATAAATAAGTAAAGTTCCTTTCTTATCACCATTTTCTGATACTTTTTCATCATAATATGTCATTGTATCAACAATATTCCCTTCAATCCACGATAACTCATCTAGAAGATCTTTTTGGCATGAACTGACTAAAAGAATTCCTAATAATAGTATTGATTTAAATGTTTTATTCATCTTTTTTAGAGTAATATTGTTTTAAGTTCATTAAAGTATTTAATGGAAGATAACCACCTTGATTTTGAATCGCTTCTGTTACATTTTGTGTATTCTTTTCTAGTTCGTCAGATGAATAAGGAAACCTATATGGTCGTTCAAAATTGTCCTCTGAAGAATGAAATAACTCAATTTCTTTTGTACCAATTCCAATAGCACTTGAATACATAATAGGATCTTTATCAAATATTTTTACTGAATGCGTTCTCTCATCGTTTGATATAAATGATTTAAGAAAAGAAGGTCCACCTGTTCTATTCACTAAGCTAAATGAAGAATAACCATTTGGGATTAATGAAATCCAATGTTCGGTGACAATTAGATCTCTCTTATCTGTTGCTTCATTATATTTTTTTAGTAAGCGATCAACATATTCTATTTTTGCAGATTCAAGGTTGTAATTACTATTCGTTTGATGTTTATACAAATTTGAATAACTCATTTCGAAAAAATCACCAGGAAAATTCATCTCCCTATATTTCGTCTGAGATAGGGTTAGTGCATTTTTAAAAGCATCCACATCATTAATTCCATATTCAGGTAAAACATTGGCTTCAGCAACTAAATAAGAAACTTCATCTGCACCGATAACTAAACTTGGTGTTGTAGCATTAAAAGTTGCAGGATTAATTCCAGCTAAGGTTAATAACTGACCTTGTTCTATAAAATGATAATTTGAATAATTATCTCCAAAAACAGAATAATATTTAAATGCTAGCTGATCTTCATTAGTTTCTGCGTTGTGAAATAAAGTAGGAACTTCTTGTGAATTACCCATTCTAACTCCTCTGTAATGTACCTTTTTAAAATCTCCGCTATCTTCTGCTTTTGCAAATGGGTCAAAATTTCGATATAAAGAAAAGGGATTTGATATTGCGTCTGCGGTTCCATAACTACGGTCATAATGTGCAACAATTCTAAACAATCTAGGATCAAAATTTCCTTGCATATATTTCAAAGCCACATCAGAAATAAAAGTTTCTGAAAAACCACCCACTCTACCTTGGATTGCTACACCCGTACCATTTACCTTATCGCTCCAAGGGTTATAATCATCAGAATGCTCAATATAAGGTGCATCATCCCAAGATTTTATATAGCCGTAAAAGTTTTCATATCCTAGCTTGAATACTTCAGCCCCACGAGATGGGTTTGCTTCTGATAACATTAAACCTATCTTTATAAGTAGTGAGTTAGCTAATTTAGTATATCTAAACTGACTCGAGCTATTAGTATTATAATAATCAGTATATTTTAGAGTACTCTTATCTAATATTCCAATTTTATTTCTCGACTCAATCAAATCTTCTACCATATATTCCAATACTTTTTCTTGAGAGTCATACTCCAGTAAATAAAGACCATCATGATAGTAATCTCTACAATTCTTTACATAGGGAATGTCTCCATAAATCTCTGTTAATCGTAGTAGGTTGACTACTTTTACTATCCTAAAAATTGAATGAATGTATTCTAATTCTTCAATTCCTTCTGTTTCATATAGACCTTTTTCAATTGATGGTAAAATTTGATTTAAAATTAAATAAAAAGTTTCCCCATGAAATGAACTATTATATGAAAACCCTGGGTTTGCAGAAAAAGTTGTTCCGATATTTTGAGAAATTTGACCTGATGTCAATAGATTACCTCTCCAAGCTTCATGACCACTAGAATACATTGCTGTTTGTGCTATTCTTAGGTTTTCTTGGATATCATCCATTATTTCTTGAGGAGGTCTTTGCTCTTTAGTTTTGATTTCTCCATCGGTCATTTCTAGTTGATCGTCTAGAAGATTTTGGCATCCAAAAATGAGACACAATAGAAGAATTGTTGTCAGATGTTTCAATTGATTTTAGATTTAGATTAAAAAATTAGGTTTAGTTCTATTACAAATAGTCACTTTATAAGGGATATAAAATTAAGTGTTTGTATTTAAACAATATCTAAAAATTCAAAAAACATTGAGTACAACTCATTTATATAACTGACAATCTGTATTATAAATTCTCAAAAAAGATTAAGTGTTAATGTGATTTTAGTGCAAATACCATTGACTTTTATAAAATATCAGTAGAATAAATAATAATAAAGATAGAAACACGGCTTACTATTTACATAATAAGTCGTGTTTCTATTTTAACCTTTAGTCCTCAAGCGTATTCTTATAAATCACACCATCTTTCATTATCATCTTGAAATTATTTTCTGGATCTGCCACCAAATTAATATCTTCTAGAGGATTACCATCAACAATAATCATATCAGCATAGGCTCCTTCTTGAACAACTCCTAACGGTCCTTCTTGATAAGGGTGACGTGAACCAGCCATTTCTAACATTTCGGCATTACCTGAAGTAGCAATTCTTAATACTTCGTAGGGTGAATACCATTTGCCTAATCTAGCTAATAATAAACTTTGATTTTTAGTATTCTCAGCATCGAATAAAATGTCGGTACCAAAAGAAACTTTTACTCCAATTTTGGCCGCTTTTTGATATACATTATCTACTGCTTTTACCACTTGTAACCATTTCTCTTGGCTTCCAGGATCAGCAAATGAATTATCTCCTTCTAAGAATGGTTGTGGACTTAACCAAACACCTTTGTCTTTCATTAATTGTAATGTAGAATCTGATGCAAAGAAACCATGTTCAATAGACTTAACACCCGCATTTACTGATGCAATGATTCCTTTATCAATCATTACATGCGATAGTACATATGTTCCGTAATTTTCAGCTTCTTCAACCACTGCTTTGATTTCATCTACTGAGTACTCCATCACTTCTAAAGGATCATATTCAGAAGATACACCGCCGCCTGTACAAATTTTAATCTGAGTTGCTCCATATTTTAAGATTTCTCGAGTTACTTTTCTGACCTCAGGAACACCATCAGCGGTAATAGCCATCATGTTTTTCTCCCAATAACTCATCTCTCCAGATGTTTTTCTTGGTTCATCCAAAACACAATAGTGATCGGCATGACCTGTTGTCTGACTCATAAAAGGACCTGATGGTAAAATTCTATGGCCAGGATACTCTCCTGCATCAATTAATTTCTTCACTGCAAATGGATTCCCACCTGGATCACGAACTGTAGTAAATCCTCTTAACAATGTTTCCTCTGCCCCTTTCATACTTCGAATAGCCACTTCTGGCATATCTCCTTGGTTCATAAATAGTACCTCAGCAGGTGTATAGGCATAGGAAGTATGCCAATGTGCATCAATTAGTCCGGGGATTAATGTTTTTCCTTCTCCTTGGATGATTTGAGCAGAATCTACATCGATATGTTTTCCAATTTTGTGGACTTTATTTCCATGTATTAATACATCTACTCCTTTTAATAGCTTTTCATTTTTTCCATCAAAAACATCAATATTTTTAATTAGAATATCATCTTGAGCAAAAAGACCAAAGCTTGCAAAAAAGCAAATGAATAAATAAACGATTTTTTTCATAATGTATTAAGTATTAAAGATTTGACTTTCGTGAGATCCCTTTTCCTTTCCTTAATCTCACAATACAAATGTCATTGTTTCACCTTAAAGTTATTTACATCATTTGTTTTTGATTTTACACAAAAAAGTCAAAACAAAAAGGCCCATGGTTTCCCATAGGCCTCAAGCTATAAAACAATAAAATAATTAGTTTACATAAATTTCATCCACCATTAAGAAAGGAGTTTGTCCTGCTCCTCCATGCCACTTCGGCATTCCTCCATAGTTTTGAATTTCTACTTTAATGTATCTTGCTTTTTGATTTCCTAGAGATACACTATTAGTAATGATCTTATGTTCATGATTATCTACAATATCATAAGTTTCTGTTACCACCTTTTTCCATTTCTTTTGATCTGTACTTGTCCAAACAGTAATGGCTTTTGGTGGGAAAATCCATACATAAGTATTCGATAACGTATTGTATTTTAACTGTTTTACATCAGTAACTTGACCAAGGTCTAAAATAGCTTCAAGATTATTTTTAATGAACCCATTCCATTTTCCGTCAGCAAAAGTATCTGATGCTAATTTCTGATCAATTAATTGACTACCATCAGTCGCACCATAATCTTCTGTTTCGTGCATCAATTTAATCTTAGGAAATCCATTACCTAAACGGGCAGATAATGTTTTGATATATTGATGTTCAAACGTTTTACTATTAATCAAACCTTTTTGGAAAGCTTTTGCTTTTAAAGTTGATGTTCTATTGATACGAATTCCATTTACATATTTCTTTGATGAAGCTGTAGGCTCACTCCCATCTAAAGTATATCTAATCTCAGCTTCCTTATTGTTACAATACAATTTGATATTTAACGAGGTACCAAAGAAGTTCTCAGTATTTGATGAATAAGGAGTATTCGTCACTCTTTGCTTCACTTCGGGAATTGATGCTACATTTTTTCCTGGAGTAGCCTCCTCTGTAATTCCCCATTCTTTATTTGGAGTAGATTGCATATCAAAAACCAATTCGCCGCCTTCCATTATTTGATTATGAGTGATGTAGGCTTTCTCCAATGTCTTTCCATTCAGTTTGACCGATTTGATATATACATTTTCTTTAGAAGCATTATTTACTTTCACTTTAAATGTTTTTCCATCTTCTAAATGTACTGTGGCAGATTTCACTTTAGGAGAACCAATAATGTAATTTAAATCGCCAGGAGTTACAGGATAAAATCCTAATGATGAGAAAAGGTACCAAGCAGACATTTGACCTAGATCTTCATTATTCACTAAACCATCGGGATCATTGTGGTAAAACTCATCCATTACCTGATGCACCAACTTTTGAGTTTTCCATGGTTGTTGTGCATAAACATAGAAGTAAGGTATTTGATGCCCGGGTTCGTCACCATGACCGTATTTACCAACAAATCCAGAAATATCCACATGTTGTGCGCCACCTAGTGTAGTAGTATCAGCTAGAATAGAATCAATCTTTTCAGCAAACTGTTGAGGTCCGCCAAACATACTCATGTAGGCTTTTACATCGTGGGGTACATACATACTGTATGCCCAAATATTACCTGATACATAATTCTTTACCAAATCGTCCCAAGTTTTGGTCGATACATTAGGAACAGTACCATCACTCATTTTTGGTAATAGATAGCCTGAATTTTTATCAAATAATGCTCTGTACCCTTTAGATCTATCTAGATATAATTTTTCGTTTTCTACATCACCTAATTTATGGGCTACTTGAGCAATCGTCCAATCGTAATAATTTTGCTCTGTAGTTTTTGATACTGATGATCCAATTTCTCCAGGAACATAATAGAATTTCAAATAATCATCCATCCCATTTACATCGTAATTTGGAGAATGCTTTCCCAGATAATTTGATGCTGATAACATAGTTTGATATGCTGTATTAGCATCAATACCTGGAATATCTTTTAGAATGGCATCCGCAATTGGTGAAACCGTATTGTACCCAATCATACAAATGTTATCATGACCGATGGCTTCCCAAATAGGTAATTCTACATCAGAAACAGTTTTTCTTGATACTAGTGAATTAACAAACTCGGCGGTTTTTTCTTTTTCTATAATAGTAAATAATGGATGCAAGGCACGGAAGGTATCCCAAGTTGAATAATTAGAATACTGTGGGTAATCTGTGTGAAATACATTTCCTTCAACAACATAATTCCCATCTACATCAGATAGTAAATTGGGTGAGATAAAAGAATGATACATACCTGTCATGAATACGAATTTATCGTCTTCACTCAGTGTTTCAACTTCAATTTTATTCAATTTTTCTCTCCATAATTGTTGTGCTTGGAAAAGTGCTTGATCAAACGTTTTGTCTTCAGCTTCTGCTTCAAAGTTCTTTTTAGCACCTTCATAACTGACATTTGATAGGGCTACTTTTAAAACTAGCTTTTCACCACTTTTTACTTCAAATGTAACTACGGCTTTCGCTCTTTCGTCTTCTAACTTTTTGATATTGCTTTTAGGCGCATCATTGTTGGTAAGCAAAGATGCTTTGAATGGTTTTGAAAATTCAGCATAAAAATAAACAGTTCTTTTACCGGCTTCTCCATCGGCTTTTTTGTAACCTCTCAGGCTATGATCATCTAATATCTCCACTGAAGTACCAAATATCGTTTCCATCAAATGATGTGTAGGATCGAACACCACATTGACTTCTTCATCTTTATGAAAGGTATACTGATGAAAACCTACTCTTGGAGTAGCTGTCAATTCTACATCAATATTATCATCCAAAAGATTTACAGAGTAATATCCTGCTTTAGCCACTTCTTTATCATGTGAAAAACGTGAGCGGTATCCATTTTCCGGGTGTTCTTCTGTTCCTGCTGAAGTTGAGGGTTTTCCTACAGTAGGCATGACCAAGATATCTCCTAATCCAGCCAAGCCTGCACCACTAAAATGAGTATGTGCAAAACCTTTAATTACAGTATCTGAGTAGTGATATCCTGAACACCAATTCCAATTTTTAAAATCGTTACTAGGACTCAATTGAACCATACCAAAAGGTGTAGTCGCCCCAGGAAAAGTATGACCAATACCATCTGTACCGATCATAGGGTTTACATAATCGATATTCTCTTTTTGAGTACAACTTATAAGTATAAATGTACTCAAAATGAAAGCAATAAAATTTCTCATCATTTCAAATAGGTAATAAAAAACCCTAGAAAAAATCTAGGGTTTATATATATAAATTGTTGTTTAGTTAAGTAGTTTAGAAGGGTTCGCTCCCCATTCTGTGTTTGGCTTATCGCCCATGACAAAATGAAGTGTTCCACCATCTTCTATTTGTGATTGTGTAATAAATGCGTCTTTTATTTCTTTACCATTTAAGGTGACTGATTGTACATATACATTTTTCTCAGATTGATTCTCTGCTATAACTTTTAAAGTATTCCCGTTCGCTAGCTTCATAGAAACTTCATCGAATAATGGAGAACCAATAACATATCTTTCGTCTCCAGGACATACCGGATAGAAGCCCATTGCTGAGAAAATGTACCAAGCTGACATCTGACCACAGTCTTCGTTATTGATCATTCCATCAGGTTTATCAGAATACATTTCTTCCATTAAACGACGAATCATTGCCTGTGACTTCCAAGGTTGACCAACATAATTATATAAATATGGGTTAGCATGACCTGGCTCGTCGCCATGAGCGTATCCACCCACAAAACCAGAGATGTCAACGTGTTCCTCACCTTTCATGTTTAATTCTTCTGTGAATAGTTTATCCAAATCTTTTTGGAAGGCTGCTTGCCCTCCTTTTAACTCGATAAAATCTTTCATTGCATGAGGTACAAAATACTCATATGCCCAAAGGTTACCAGAAATCCAGTGTTTTTGCAACGGCTCCCATTCGTCCATGGCAATATCACCGAACCATTCTCCATTGGCTTTCTTAGGCCAGAACATATTTCTTTCTGGGTTGAAAAGGTTTTTATAATTTTCAGAGCGTTTCATGTACTCTTTGTATTTCTTTTCATCACCTTGCTTTTTTGCCAACTGAGCAATTACCCAATCTTCATAAGCATATTCTAGTGTTTTAGATACGTTCTTTGGAATTTCAGCAGGTACATAACCTAATTTGATATACTCATCCAAACCACCGTCTCCATCAGAACTAGAGATTTTATTGGTATGTGCGATATCATCCATAGCGGCTAGCGCCATCTTTTCATCAATATTACCTGTTTTTTTGATAATCGCATCATAAATTACCGGTACAGAAGGATAACCAATCATACATGTATTATCCACTCCACAAAGCTCCCAAAGAGGTAAATGATCTTTTGCATCTGAGTAACGACTGATTAATGAATTAGCAAAATCAGTAGAATAATTTGGTGCCAAGAAACTAATCAATGGTTTTGTGGCTCTAAACGTATCCCATACAGAGAAAGAAGAATAGTTGGTAAACCCTTCTGCTTTCATTGTTTTACCTAAAGCAACATATTGTCCATCAACATCCATCGATAAGTTTGGAGCAATGAAGTTATGATATACACCAGTATAGAAAATTTTCTTTTGCTCTTCAGTTCCACCTTTTACTTCGAACTTGTCCAATACTTCTGTCCATTCGTTTTTCGCATTCGCTAAAGCTTGATCAAAAGATTGTTGACCTTCTGAAGCTAAGTTCTTTCTAGCACCTTCTACAGATACAGCCGAAATAGCCACTTTCAATTCGATTTGCTCACCTTCAACTGTTTTGAAGTTCGCAAAACCAACTACATTCTTTCCTTCCTCTGAAGAAGTTTTTGTTCTTTCTTGATCTTTATAAATATTGAAAGAATCAAAAGGTCTAGATAATTTAGCTACAAAGTAAACGTGTCTATTACCTCCCCATCCGTTCGACTGACAAAAGCCTTCGATTTCAGTTGGTGATACTACCGTGATGGATGTATTTAATACTTGCTCAAAAATCTTATTTGTTGGATCAAATACAATGTGAGATTCCATTGATTCTGGGAAAGTATATTTGTGGAAACCTACTCTTTTACCCGTTGTCAATTCTGCATTTACATTGTAGTCGGTTAATTTCACTTGATAATAACCCGGAGTAGCCGTTTCATCATCATGAGAAAATCTTGATCTCCAACCTTCATCAGGATTTTCTTTGCTACCCGCTTGAGGTTTGATCTCTCCTGTTGTAGGCATGATGGCAATATCACCTAAACCAGACCAACCTGTTCCACTTAAGTGTGTATGGCTAAATCCTTTCAAGTTGGTATCAGAATAATGATATCCTGAACACCAATTCCATCCAGTATTATCCCCATCAGGTGATAATTGAATCATAGAGAATGGTGTTGTTGCTCCTGGGAACGTATGGACGATGCCACCTGTTCCTATAAATGGATCAACGTAATCAATGGCTTCTTTTTCAGCTGACTTTTGTGTTGGCTTTTCTTGGCATCCGATGAATAATACGGATAAAAGTCCAACGATATATTTAATGTTTTTCATATTTTTATCTCTGATGGTTTTGGGGACGTTGCAGTGCAACGTCCGTACAAAAAATACCTTACATGTCCCTTTAATTATAACCTAGGATTAGTAGGTGATGATTTCGAGGGTTTTGGCTGCAACAAGATCTTTGTGAGAGATGAAATACCCTTTGAGTGTTTTACCATCCACTTTAATTGATTTGATCTTGTTCGTTTTTCCTCCTGTTTTCTTAATCACTAATTGATCATTATCCCAGAATTTTTTATCTAAATGAATCGTTACTTCATCAAATTCTGGAACGGTGATAGTATAATGAGGAACTGCTGGAGCGTCCGGGTAAATACCCATCATTGAGAATACTACCCATGCAGACATAGTACCTGTATCGTCATTACCTGCAATACCATCTGGTTTAGTAGTAAAATATTTCTTTCTTAATTCGTGTACTCTTTCTGTCGCTCTATGTTCTTGACCTTTGATATAGTTATAAATAAAAGGATAGTTCATATCCGGTTCGTTAGCCATATCAAATTGGTCTGTATCAAAGATTTCGTCTAAACGATTAATGAACACTTTCTTACTACCGAATGACTTGATTAAACCTGGCATGTCTTGAGCTACCATCAAATTATATTGGTAAGCATTACCTTCGGCATACCCAACGTTGTGAGTGAAGTTAGCTCCAGCATTTGGATCAAAATCAGCATACCATGAACCATCAGCATATCTTGGTCTTAAGAACTTTGTATCTGGATCTAAAAGCTTTTTATAACCGTCTGCTCTTTCAGAAAACTCTTTGTATTTATCGTCTTTACCTAATGCTTTGGCGAATTGTGCGATACCAAAATCAGCTACATAATACTCTTGAGAGGTAGATACTGATGCCCAAAGCTTGTCTTCCAATTCATCATCCACTGGAACATAATTATGTTTGATGTAAGAATCGATACATGGACGAACTGGGTTGCCACCTTCTACTGGATAAGCCGATTTCATGATGGCTTCAAATGCCTTATTTTCATCAAATTGATCCAAACCTCTTAGATAAGTATCTGCCACAACAATTGCTGCAGGATCACCTACCATAGTAAATGTTTCGGTGCCATTTAATTCCCATTTAGGTAACCATCCTGTTTCATCATAAATATCCAACATGGTATTCACCATATTCAACTGCTGTTCAGGATAAGCTAAAGTCATTAATTGATGAAGGTTTCTATAAGTATCCCATAACGAGAATACAGTATATCTATCTCCATCGGTATGTTTTGTTCTTCTTGTTTTTGCTTCCGGATATTCACCATTGATATCACTCATAATGTTAGGGTGAATCATCGTGTGATATAATGCCGTGTAGAAAACCGTTTTTTCATCGTCTGTACCACCATCAACCTCGATAGTTGATAACACATCATTCCATCTTTCTTTTGCTCTTTTTGCCACTTCATCAAATGGAACATTAGAGATTTCAGCTTCCAAGTTTTTTCTAGCGTTTTCGATACTCACATAAGAGATACCTACTTTTACCTCTAATTCTGTTGGTTCAGCAAAATCATAAGAGAATATTGTTCCTAGAGAGTCGCCTATAATAGGGTAATACGCATCTTCGATAATTCTTTGCTGACCGTTGTATGCTTCCATCCAAGCAGCTTCAGGACCATCGTTGTATTTATGTTGTTGCCATACGGCTGTTTTATCTGCTTTCTTATTTACCTTCATCACGAAGTAAACTGGATAGATCGTTTTCGGATTGTTATAACAAAACGACCCAACCATTCTCATTCCTTCAATCTCTTGATTGTTTACCACTTTTACCATCGCACCGCTTTCGTTGGAAAGCGCTTGACCAAGGTTTAACAATAAATTTGCCTTACCAGCAGGGAATGAAAATTTAGAAATACCTGCTCTTTGAGTAGCAGTTACCTTAGCGTCTACGTTGTATTTATCAATATGTGCTTCGTACAATCCAGCTTGTGCTTTCTGATCTGAAAGCGAAGAACCGTATTGTAATGGATGAATATTTACATCACCTGTTGTAGGCATTACAATTACAGCTCCTAAATCCGGACACCCAACACCACTTAAATTAACGTGAGAAAATCCGGTGAAAAATGTATTGGTGTATTCATATACTTGAGAAAGCCAACCGCTATCTTTTTCGAAGCTAGTATCTCCTCCAGAAGTATTGAATGGAACCACAGACACCATACCTCTTGGAGCAATTGCTCCTGGATTTGTTGCACCGTAATTCGTCGTTCCGATAAATGGGTTTACGTATTTAGTATAATCTTGTGCTTGTGCTGAAAAAGCAAACAAGCAGGCAACCACAAAAGAGTAGAATTTCCTCAAGTTCATTTCTATTTAATTTTCAATCGGTTACAGTTGTAGTACTCTGAGTATTATTTATTTAACTAATTTAAAACTCAGTATAGTAATTCTTTTCGTATTTATGTCGAGCAATAAGGGTAAAACACTCACTTAATCAAAGTAGCTTAACAACTATTTGCGTGAAAAAAACTTAAAACACAACATTCTACTGAATTCTACTCATTTTTGATTAATTATAATTGGTCTTACTTAATACTTTCAATCATTTCTACTAAAGAAATATGTGGTCTTCCTGTTACTTCCTCAAACTGACTATCTCCATCAAATGCACCTTTGTTGATGCCCTCATAGATCCCTCCAATAACAGAACCCAAGAAATCACCTAAAGCTTTGATTCTCGCATTTGTATAATCTTCTACCGAAACAGCTTCATAATCCAATTGAAGATCAAATACTTTATTTAATCCATCAGCCAATTCCTTTTGAGTAATTTTTGGTCCATATAAATTTACCGTTTTGCCATTGAATTCTTCTTTAATAGCTAAATTGAAATATGCTTCAGCTAATTCGGCTCTAGTTGTATAACCACATTTTCCTTCACCTGCTGAATTTACTATTTTACCCTCATTTTTATACGTTTCAATATATTCTACATCCGGTTCAATATAAATACCATTTCTACCGATTGCCCATTGCATTCCCGAGTTTCTAATGTCCTCTTCAGTTTGTCTATTACTTGAGACAACAGGGCTAAAACCTGTCCCCTTTTCAAACCCCATAATACTCGTGTAGACAATTTTTTTCACTCCATTCTCTTTGGCTGCCTCTATTACATTTCTATGTTGACCAATTCTTTTGTCGGGGTGATCCATTCCTGATATCAGGATCAATACATCAACTCCTTTTAAGGCTTCTAAAAATTGTTCTTTACTGTTGTAATCTCCTTTTCTTATTTCAACTTCTAGGAAAGCCGCTTTTTCGGGTGTTCTAGCAAATCCAATAATATTAGCATTGTCGGTTACTGTTTTTAGGTGTTTGATAATGGATGAACCAAGGTTTCCACTTGCTGTAGTAACTGCAAATTTCATTTAATTAATTGTTTAGTGGTTGATTGATAATTTAAGTTAATCAAATGATAATAAAACAAGTAATTATTTCAACTATATTTTCTGATAAAAATTAAGGGTACCTTATCAGATGATAAGGTACCCTCCTATTTATTTTGCTTTCATCAATTTCTAATTCTTTAGAAATGATGATTTATAAAAATCATTTGTTGTATGATTCATCAAAGAAAGAAAATATAATCCAGAAGTTAGATTAGATACATTGATCATTTTATTGTCAGTATCAAATTGATTCTGTTTAACTATTTGACCTACAATAGAACGAATTTCAAAATCGTAAATACCTGCTATGATACCCTCCAAATACAATGATTGATCTACGGGATTGGGGTATACATTTAATAAAGATGAAGATGTTTTTCCAACTGATGTAGGAGTTTCACCATCACCTGGAACTTCAGGTTCTGAAGGCTCCTCTGGTTCTGGTTCCGGCTCTTCTGGCTCAACAGGTTGCTCTGGAATTTCATCCGTCAAAACAATGCCTTCATTATCCGAATCATCGACGATAATCGATTTATCTTTGCTTTCGAAACGGCGAAGGTACATCCAGAATTTACCACCTGATCTTGTTAAAGTATGACATATACCCCAAGATACTCCTGTAACAGGCGATTTATCATCTGTAACTGGGCGATACAATCCTGCTGCCTCTGGATAATCAGAAGAGTAATCTTGTAACACAAAATCGTTTACTTTTCCTTTAATTTCAAAGTTCACCCCATCTTCTGCGTACTGAACAGTACCGTATTCTGGACCATCTTGATGCAACATTAATGCCACTCCATTTTCAGAATTCCAAACACAAACTTCATGTCCTGTATTCGTAATTGGATTTTGTGGTGACTTCACATAAGGACCAGTAGGATTATCTGCAATAGCGACACCCCATTTCACTTGTTTGTTCAGTCCCCATACACCAACACCACAAATAGGTTCTTCAGATCCTTCACCTTTATAATACAGGTAGAATTTATTGTTAAAATGAAGAATACAAGGATCATGAACAGCATTGTCATCAAAGAAAGGTCCATCTGCATCTGTTGTAGGAGCTACTAATGGTTCAGGTACTTTTGTCCATGGTCCATCAGGAGAATCGGCATATGCCATGGCGATAGTATTCTTATCATAGATTCCTTCAAGATCTTTGGCGGCTTGATATACTAAATAGAATTTCTTCTCGTGATAAAAAATTTCTGTAGTAAATGCCGATCGATGATCAAATGAACCTTCTGGACCACGACCAACCGCTAAACCTTGTTCCTCCCAAGTCCATCCATCAGTAGAAGTTGCATAATATAAATCGTTGTAATCCCAAGGGGCTTCCTTGCCTGGTGCATCAGTTAGACTGTAGGAGTACCATACATAATACTTCCCTTCTACTTTAATGACTGAGCTAGGGTCTCGTCTGGTATAATAATTATTTGGTGCTAAATCACCTTGAAGATCATAACGATTAAAAGCAATATTCCATTCTGGATTGTTTGGAATGTTCACATCACAATTTCCATTCTGTGCATATTGTTCTAAACGAAGCGTCGCACTACTTTTTGTAGAAGCTGTTTTTTTATTTTGAGCATAAGTAATATTACACATCAAAAAAGTCAAGAATAAGAGCGGTAATAATTTCATTTAATAATTCTATTTCAAAGAAGTCTGCTGAGTTTATAAAAAAAGTATGAAACAAAATTAGAGAATAAGTGATGATTAATTGTTATGTATTTTGATTAGAAGTGGATGAATTTGGTGTTGTCTAGTTTTTTGTGAGTGGTTTGGGGTGTTTATTTTGAATATGTTGTCTGAAATTATATTAATCCACCAACATACTCTTTAATATCTTTTTGATTTCGGATATTTCATTATTAGATATCATATCAAATTTCTTAACTATTCTAGATTGATCAATAGTTCGAATTTGATCAAGGCATATCATTCCCTCACGTCCATTATGTGATGACCTAACTCTAAATGGGTAATTTTTAGTATTAGATGTCATTGGAGCTATGATGACTCTTTGAATATTATTATTCATTTCACTAGGTGATATAATAACGCATGGCCTAGTTTTTTTAATTTCTGTACCCTGAGTTGGATCTAAATTTACAAGTACAATTCTATATTGTTCTACCATTCTTCATTTTGTTCATCATCAAAAAAATCGTCAATTAATGGCTCTTCAGCATTATCTTCTGATAATGATTTAAAGGCCTCAGACCAACCCTCTCTAGGTGAAGTTATAGGTGTAATAACTATAGAATCTTCTTTTAAAATTAATTCTACTTTATCTGAAATATTATATTTCTCTAAAATAGTCTTACTTAATCTAATACCCTTAGAGTTTCCTACTTGTATAATCTTTGCTTCCATATCAATTGCATTACTGTAATTACAAAGTTATTACATTTTGTAAACTTTTAAAAATCAGACAAATAATTAAAGTAAATGACTCTATTAAATATCAAGTTCAATTTATTTATACGGCTTTCCTCTTCACAGTACTTTCCACCACTTTCACTATAATCAATGCAACAGCTCCTACCACACTACCTACTAAAAACTCAGCTACAATTGAAGGTACAGCATGCAATGCATCGTGTATTTGATGAATGTTATGTACAAAAATTCCACCTGCAACCAACAACATGGCTAAAGTACCTATTACCGATAAACTTTTAATTACCCAAGGAAGAGCATTGACCAATAATAACCCAAATTTTGATACCAGGTTATCCTTTCCATCAGTTGACTCAATTAATTTTATACCAAAGTCATCCATTCTTACAATGATTGCTACTAAACCATACACACCTAAGGTCGCAATTACTGCGGCTAAAGATACTGAGGCAATTTGTACTGAAATATCTTCATCAATTACAGCACTTAAGGCTACAATTACAATTTCGACAGATAGAATAAAATCTACGATAATAGCGGATTTAATTTTCTGTTTTTCGTGAGCTACTTGCTCTTCTTCAGATCGATTCATTTTAGCTTCTGCCGCTTTTGCATGTCCACTATCAAAGAAGTAATGATACACCTTTTCTGCTCCTTCGAAAGCCAAGTAAATTCCTCCCAATACTAATATGGGAACGATAGACCAAGGTAAAAAGGCACTTAGTAAAAAAGCTAAAGGAAGAATGATCAATTTATTAATAAATGACCCTTTACAGATAGCCCATAACACAGGGATCTCTCTAGAAGACTTAAATCCAGAGGCTTTCTCTGCCGTAACGGCCAAATCATCCCCTAATATCCCACCTGCTTTTTGTGTAGCCACTTTGGTAGTTACCGCCACATCGTCCATGATCACCGCAATGTCGTCGAGTAATGCAAAAAATCCAGAAGCCATAGTTTTAAAGTTTGTTTTACAATGAATAGAAGTTAAATTTATATCACAAAATTCAATTTGACAAATGAAAAAACTTTCTTCGCTATTTACACTACTTTTTCTATCGTTTTTCACTTTTGCTCAAGATCAGATTTCGTTATCATCTTATGACAAGAATTCAATTAAATCCACTTATTTGAATGAAACACGTGATTATTGGGTCAGTCTTCCTTTAAATTATAATGACTCCACAAAATATCCTGTTATTTATGTGCTTGATGCTGAATGGAGGTTTGAATTAATCAATAAAATTGTCTTTGATCAAGGAGCAAATAAAATTATTCAACCTTCTATAGTGGTAGGTATCCCTCATATTGATTGGGAAAAGAAAAGAGGGGTCGATCTCACATTTAGTCAATCTAGAATTGAATATGATGGAGAAGCAGTTGACTCTACATGGTACAATACTGAGAATTCTGGAGGAGCTTTAAAATTCTATAACTATCTGATAAAAGAATTAATGGTTAATGTGGGTAATAGATATTCTGTCAATGAACATCAAACACTTATTGGACACTCCTATGGCGGTTATTTTGGAGGCTATATTCTTTCTATGGATCATCCATATGATGTACTTCATATTTATGACCCTTCTATATGGTTTAGTGATGGTGAAGTGACTAAAAAATTCACTTCATATAAAAGGTCAAATAATGTAAAAGTGTACCTCACTTATCAACCTATTCCTGAGTTTCACAAATCTAAAATTGAGGAGTTTATCAAAGAATTAAAAAAGGATGATAACATTCTACTAGATGTTCAATTTTATAAAAATGAAACGCATAATTCCCTCTTTCTAGATAGTTTCTATAGGGGAATTAAAATCACCAATAAATTTGATGAATAAATAAAAAAAAAACACAACTAAAATTGTTGGTTATCGTTATCATCTGTACGAAAATCAAGACCTTATTTAATCTGTGGTTCTCTTTCGTTTTAAATCATTTACGGTTCTATAAAATATATGCAGATGGGACTAATGAATTTTATTTTTGGTAAACCTAAAAAGCAAGCAACTACTACTAAAACAACTTATGTTTACCAAGCTGATTGGGAGTCTTATTTCTTAATCGGCACTAACCCGGAAAAGGGTATTTATGTAGATTTGGGGTTAAAAAAAGTAGCTCCTTTATTACATCAAGAAAACATGCTTAAGATCTCTATAGAGATGTTATCACCAAAAGCCAACGGTTTAGCATCACAAAGAGAAAATGAAACTCTATTTGAAATAGAGGAAAGTCTATCAGAAGAGTTATGGCAACTTTATGATATCACTTATGCAGGTCGATTAACTGAAAATGGTGAAAGGCACTTCTATTTCTATGTAGACACATATTTTAGAATTGAAGAACGGATTAATGAAATTATGAGTGAATATGGAAATTATAACTATAGTACAGAGATCCAAAATGACCCATTATGGAGAAACTATTTTGGCATATTATTTCCAACAGATCAACAGTATTCTATAATTCTAAATAAGAGATTAAATGATGCTATCTCAAAGTTAGATTCCTTAATTAAACTCTAATCATAAATAGACTATTCTTATAGATGGATAGTCTATTTTTTTTCAAAATTATAATCATCTACAATTAATGCTTTAACATCATCCATATGATATTTCACAAAATAATCTACATCATAAGATGATAAGTCAAGACCGTAATAAATGGGTTGTAAACCTAAAGAACTAAAATAGTTTACAGTATTGTTTTCATCGACTGTATTGTTGTATTCTATTGTATAAAATTCGATTCCTATATTAACATATTTCTTAATCTCAGCCTCATCCATCTCTTTTAATAATTCTACTCTAGGTATTACAGCATTTAAATTTAATTGAATAGCTTCGTTTAAAGCTGTTTTATCATAAACCTGCATCATTAAGCGGTCTTTATCAATGAATTGTTTAGAAAAATGAATAGGCGAATTTATTCTATCAGTTAATAATATAGCATCGGGGTGTTCAGAAAACCAATCATTAATTAATCGAATATCTAAAACTGAGTATTTACCGTATAGCTTTGCTGTCATAAATTCAGAATGATTGACAATACTATCACTTTTTTTGTTAGTCATATGATGAAATGCACCCCATGATTGTGCTCCAATGAAATAATCATCCAAAGTAGATAATATATCTAATTCAAATATTCTAAATCCTTTATTATAACTACTATTTAAAGCTTCTAAGCTATTTGTATTTGATCTTCCGTCAATAACTCCACCTGCTTGAGCAATAAATTTAGACCTATCTTTTTTATACTTAAAGTAGTTTTTTGATATAGCCTTCGCATCAAACTGTTCAACTCTTGGATTTAATATTCCTTTTGAATTAATTTCAGTGAGTTCATAAATATGTTCACGAATATATTGTTCTTTATTACCCTCAATAAAATCAGTTAAAAATGTTAGGTTATGATCTATTCCTGCTGCAGACAGAATTATTTTTGGCAAATCTAACTGATACAATTCTTGATGATCAAACTCTGAAAGATCTTCGTTAGAGATCATAAATAATCCTCTTTCACCAGTACCTTGATAAATGCCAGGATCACCCATTTTTTTATGATCTGGAAAAATGAAGATACTTGTATTTTCTAGTAAATTATTCTGCTCTAAATATTTTATAAAATCATTCAATAAATAATCTAATGAGGCAATAGAATACTCCATTTTACTCAATTCTTTAGGAACATAATCTTTCATGCGGGCATCATAAATCCCATCGGGAAAATGAGTATCTGTAGTAGAAATAATTACTGCATATGGATTTTTTAACTTGGATAATCTATTAATTTCATCTTTTGCTTCATCAAATACATCTTTATCTTTTAAGCCAAACCATGACTTTGTTCCCTTATCAGTAGTGTTGGTATAATCAATTACTTTGTCAATTTTAAAACATCTCAACATTTCTGAAATCCCAGAAATATTAGCACTTCCTATTAGATAGGAGCTATTGTAATTAGATTTAGAAAAAACATTACCTATACTTGATATATTAGAATGATATGCATTTTGAAAAATACCATTTTTTTCAGTTCCAAAAAATGCAGGAAAACCCGTCATAAAAGTATATAATGAACCGCTCGTCCAAGAACTACCTGTATTCTGTTGAATCTTTAAGTAATTCCATTCATTTTTTAGAGAATGTAGATTTTTAGCAATCGGGTTAAATTGATCTGAAAATATACCTCTTTCTATTGATTCCAAAGAGATGATGATTACATTTTTTCCAGCTTTTGCTTCTACTTTATCTGCAGGTATATAATCAGAAAGATGATATTTTTTTAAAGCATCATTAAAATTAGAATCATCATAAAAAAATACAATCTGACTTAATGTTTTAGTATCCTCAATGAACTTCCCCTGCCCTATCAAAACACCTAGGCTCACAAATAGAACTAATGCTTTTGACACTTTATGTTTATCAAAAATGCGATTTGCATGATAAAAAAGAACAGAAATAGTTATAAAAAATAAACTACTTAGAATGATTTGTTTCCAAAACAAACCTCCAACCCCAATTAATCCTTTAATTTCGCAATGAAGATAAAACTGATAACCAATAAATCTTTGGGTAGCATACAAAGAAAAAAACTGTAGTGTTAATATTGAACTACTAGTTATTGACCAAATTACTTTAAGAGACTTATTTTTTATAAATGATGATAAAATAAAAAAGGATAAAATCATCAAAAGAAATAAAACTGTATTGGTTCTGCCACCTAAATGATTTATTAAATCAATCATAAAAAAATCGTTCACAAAAAAATTTATTATATAAATTTATAGTAATTCTTTTATATTCCTAAAACCCAAGATAAATGAGTATCGAAAAAGCCTATAATATTTGGTCAAAACAATACGACACAAATAATAATAAAACTCGAGATTTAGATAAAATTGTTACCCAAAAGAAGTTATCAAAATATTCTTTTGAAACTGTTTTAGAATTAGGTTGTGGCACAGGTAAGAATACTGAGTGGCTAATTAAAAATGCTACAGAAATAACTGCATTTGATTTCTCTGAAGAGATGTTGGCTGTTGCTAAAGAAAAAGTAAAAGATCAGAAAGTTACCTTTAATAAAGTAGATTTAAATCAAGAATGGCCAGTAGCTGATAACTACGCTGACTTGATTACCACTAATCTTGTATTAGAACATATCAAAGACCTAGATCATATTTTTAAATTAGCCTCAGAAAAAATTAAAAAAGATGGTCTTTTTTTTATCTGTGAGTTACATCCTTTTAAACAATATAGTGGTACTAAAGCAAGATATGAAACAGAAAAAGGTACTGAAGAATTAGAGGTATATACTCATCATATTTCAGAGTTTATATTTTATACTAAAAAGCATCATTTTCAATTAATCGAATTGGATGAATGGTTTGATGATGATGATAAAACAGTTCTTCCTAGATTAGTTTCTTTTGTATTACAATATACAAAGGTTTAATTTATCCCAAATTATATGTGTGGACGTAGCAGTGCTACGTCCGTACAATACGAAAAATATTTCATCTTAATTGAAATGATTTTTTCTGCATTTCTTTCCCATTGATAATGATACTCACGAAATGTTCTCCTGCATAAAAAGTCCTTGTTGTAATCACTTTAAACGATTGATTTCTTTTGATGAACAAGTTGGTTTTACCATCCATTTCTTTCTCTGAAATCTTAAAGACTTTTCGATTATGATTACCGTTTTTCTTTAAATAATAAATGCCATATTCTAATCTCACTTTACCCTGTGTTTCATTTAAATGATCGAGTTCAAAATGAAATGTCAAGGCTTCACCAATTTTTACATTTTCTGTAATGACATCAAAATTCGATATTTTAAAATAATTCGGTGAAGAATAACCAAAAATCCCCATTACATCTGATCTACCCTCTTTCAAAAGAGTACGGCAGGCATGTTTTACAATCCAATCTGTTTCAGCTGATTTACCTATCCAATTGTTTGCAATATCAATTACCCACTCAGGATGATCTTTAGATATATCATTCAAATTATTAGCTACACTCCTTCTTACATATTCTGATGAATCGTTCTTTAGTGTTTCTAATAATTTTTTTAAAGGATTGGGGTTCTTTTTATACGCCTGTAGCGCAATACCCCAAGGTAGTCTTGGTCTTGAACCTTCTGATGCCAGCCTTCTTACATGTTCGTCTTCATCATTTGCCCATTTAAGCGCCACCGACATCATTTCTTTTGGATATCGAATAAAAAATGGTCGAACACCAAACTCACAAGAAATTAAAGGAGTAATTTTTTTAAATGCTATCACACTGTCTTCAAAGAAATCAATTCCTTGTTTTTCAATAATATCTGGAAGAAATAAGAGTGCTAAGGTTCCATTTTTAAATTGATAGATATTATGATCAATAAAATAGTCTCCCATATCCATCACTTGTTGAGCACAAATTTTAAAATCCTCTGATAAATAAGTGATGATAATATCAGTAACATGAGATGTACGTTGCTTCAGTTCTTTATTGTCCCATTCCTTATCAAAAACTTTAGAAAGAAACTTATCTTTTGAAAAATCAATTGTAACGCTATCTACTGCATCAGCAATTAATTCTACTAGCGCTTTAGAAAAAATATTTTTGAGTAAATCTGCCATGGGCTAAAAATAAAAAAAAGGTGGAACTTTCATTCCACCTTTACATTTATATTCTCGTTTATTTTTTATTGTCTGATTAATTTTAAATAAGCTGTTTTTCCCGTTGATGTTCGAACTTTCAACATATACATTCCTGTTTTCCAATCTGTTGTTGGAATAGTGATTTTATCATCATCATCAGAAATTTCATGCATTAATTGACCCGTTATACTGTATATCTGAGCAACATATGACTCTCCTAATTCCAGTCCTAAGATAAATAATTGAGTATCTTCATCATCTACTGGGTTAGGATATGCTTCTAGAGACAAGTCGATTTCTGATGAAACATTTGGATGAATAATAATTACAGGTCCGTAGTAAGTGAATTCATCATCAAAATCTACTTGCTTCAATCTATAGTATCCTTTAGAAGAAGTTAATACATCGATAAAGGTATAATTTTGAAGCGTATTGCTATTTCCAGCAGCATTTACTTCACCTATCTTTTCATAGTTTCTACCATCTACTGATCTCTCAATTTCATAATGAGATGCATTTACTTCGGTGGCTGTAGACCATTTTAATGTTACCTCATCATTATTAATATCTCCTGTAAACGAGATAAGTTCTACTGGTAAATCAGGACTAGGATCTACATACTCTTCTAATGTTGCTCCAAAATCAGAGAAACTGTTGATCTCTGCAGGTATTGTCGAAAGTAATCGTCCGCCAGCTCCTACAGTTGACCAAGTTGAAGTGATCAATTCCCAAACTGATGGATTAACAGATTCATCATGATGTACAATTGTTCTAAAGTCTTCGTTTTCTAAAGTTAATGCTGATAGATCTTCAAAATACATTTCAATTGTTATACCGCCATATGAACCACCATTATCTACTCTATGAACATCCCATACATAAGAAGATATAGCCATTGTCTTATCCTCTGATCCATCATTTACCACTACTTGAGCATTTGGATCGACATCCTTAAACTCAACATAATAATCTGTCGGATCATCATCAACGTTATTCAATCCTAATCTAGCCCATGTTGTTGTAGAACCTACAGGGAATACATAATAACTACCAAATGCTGTACTCAAGTTCTGTTTAGTTACTTTACCTACAACATATGAAGAAGCGTCAGAGGTGATATTACCCACTGCATCCTGTAAAATCATGTGAGGAACCACTATTAAACCACTTGTTAAAGTAAGATTTGATTTAATCTGTAAATCAACTTGAGAAGTTAATCCATTACTATTATTTATGATTAAATGATTGAATACTTCCTCTCCATTAAATGTATTGATATACTGTGGTGAAGATCCATCAAAAGTAGTTTGACCAGTTGATGTGAAGTTTCCATTTGCATATTCATTAAACCATCTACCTCCAATATTTAAATTATAACCATTGTCGTTTAATGAGACAAACTGACCTAGAATCTGTAAATCTCCTGCTATTTGAATATTGCTTTGGAAGGTTTTATTGCCAGTTCCATCAAAATATAAGTGATTAATTGTTTGATTGTTCAAAGTGATATTCTGATCTGAGCCATTTAAGTTCAAAATGAAATCGTCTTCATATTGTACTGTCACTCCAGCCATCAATTCGAAATCACCACCTACATTAAATGTATTTCCTCCAATATTTAATGTACCATTGTCCATTTCGAAATTACCTTGAACATTTATATCTCCATCTAAATTAACCACTGATGTATTCTGTCCTTTGATATATAAACTATGATAATTCTCTCCAGCTGTTAGGTTGATATTACCAGTCGGTGTTTCTAATACCATAATTGAAGTATTAGGATAGAAAATACCATCATTATTAATTTTACCTTGAATACCCACTAATGAATTTTGGAAATCAACGTAGCCAAACCCAGACATATCTGATACAATATTGAACTCTTCAGAAATAATTAATTCGTAATCTGATTCAACAGGGTTCAAAATATCCAAATCATCTGAAGTATTATCACCAATGATAACAAAACCTGCTTGAGGTAGAACATCTAAAGAGAATATTTTAATTGTTGGATGGGATGATCTCAGTACCGGAGGTAAGAAACCAGGCTGAGGTTGTCCTACAATAACGATAGCATTATCATCATGATCAGCTAATTCACCTGGGAATTCATTTGCAGGATCTGGCGTTGGTGTGCCATTAAAGTAACCCCAATGATCTTTATTGTTCCATGCTGCATGTCCACTACCCGGTAAATCTTCTGTTGCACTACCGATCCACACATATACATTTTTGGTATCTTCCCATACAATGTCACCACCTTCTTCGAAGTTATCTCCTTTTAATAAACCTTTGGCGTCTACAAAATAAACAGTAGAGGCAGTTTCGTTTAAAGCGTTATACTGTGCACCTCTTAGGAAGAAGTTATGGTAGAATTTATAATCAAGTAATTTATTTCCAACTGTTGGAGTTCCAGATGTAGTGTAATTTTTAAAGTGGACATATCTTCCTGAAGTTGCTCCATATTGATACACAGTAAACGGCATCAACACATCAAAATTCGTAGGAACTCCTTCAATATCCACATCGAGGTTCACTGGATTAATCTGTACTCCATCATACACAATACCTTCTGCTCCCATATACTCAAAAGTGGCGTTAGAAGAATTCAATTGACCTCCATTTAATTCAAAGCCGTAGCCACCACTAGCAGGATTTGACCTTGTTACAATAGCATTATTCTGTAAGGTCAACGTACCTGTGCTCATTACTAACTTAGATTGATCACCCATTAATAATCTTGTATCATCAATAAATAAGTGACCTCCATTAATTTCTATTTGAGCATTTGGTTGTGTTCCAAAAGTTAATTCAGAAGTTTTTAAATCAAGCGTTCCAGATGTTACCGCTAAATTTTCCTCAATTCTTAGATTAGAAGATAATTCAAGCGTATCGTTCATATCTGTTGAATTCACTTGTAACTTTTGGATTGTAGAAGTATTCGAAATATCGATAGTTTTTGTATTTCCATCTACTCCATCTTCGATTAAGACTAATGAATTATTATTTGTATTCATCTCGCCTAATACAGAAATATTCCCAGCGATATCTAATATTTCGTTATCACCTATTAATTCTAATGAAGCGGATGCATCAACTTGTAGGTCTCCTGTGATTTTTTCTTCACCATTAAGTTGGAGTGATGTAGAAGAAGTGACAGCAATTGTCAACTTACCAAAATCAATACCCGCATTATCGATGAATTGAGCACCATCTCCATTAGCGATGATTTCACCACCTTGATTCTTCAAAGAACCTGTAACATTAGTACTCCAGTTTTTCTTAATTCCTACTTGACCATCTGTAGAACCTAAATCTAATTGACCAGATAAATCTAAAGACTCTTCAATTTGTAAATCCACATCTCCATCAGAAGAAGAAATTCTAACAATAGCGGCTGTTTCAATAATTAAGTTGTTTGCATACGCTATTTGTGTATCTGAAATTACTGGCTGACGAGTAACAGGAGGAATTCTCACATCATCTGAACTTGTCGGTAACCCTTGATCTGATGGTGACCAATTATTTACATTAAACCAATTTGTGTCTTCAGCTCCTGTCCATACAAATTCAGTTGGATTTACCCAATTAATCAAATTATATGGATCTCTATCATAATTTTCACCTGATAAAGCACCTCTAGCATTATAGAAGTCCACTTGACCTGAGGTGGCAATTTGTTTCGAAACGTTGGCCGTACCATTAGAGACAGATTGTATGAAATTGACATTTTCTATGGCACCACCTGTATATACACCTAAGTTTTCAGTAGCAATAAAATCTTGATCATTTTCGATTTTTAAAGCAACACCACCACGATAGTTATTAGAGAAAGTACCATCAGAGAAATTATAACCTAAATCGTTCGGGTCAATAATAGCATTCTCTCTGATCACAATTCCAGGTAAGCCTAAACCACTAATACTGTAGTGTTGAATTTCGATATTTCCATCAACAGTAAAATAATAATAATCATTTTCGTCTGCGGCAGTAATAATTGCTGGCAAATCACTTGATCCAAGTATTTTTATATCACCTAGTACATTAACTACTGCATTATTATTCATATATAATTTTGCATCAGCAAACATATCATAAGAGGCATTTACACCAATATTAAAATGACCGTTATTTCCAATTGTAATTTCTCCCGTATTTGAAATAAACTTACCACGAATTAGGTTTAAATCGTAATTACTAGAGATATTCAAATTATCGTCTAAAGTAAATATTGTTGAAGATTGTCCTTCTACAACAAGTCCTCTAAACATAGATCCATTCGTTCTAATAATTGCGCCTGTACCTGTAGCATTCATGTAGTAATTTCCTCTTTCTAGTATCAAACCATTATTCACCAACATATTTCGGTTGATTGTCGCTGTTCGGTCGATCATTTGGAAATTACCTTCTTGAACCAATAAGTCATTTTCGATAGTAATATCAGAATTAGATACGTTTACTTGCGTACCATTTGATTTATCTACTACTATACTAAAGAAACTATTATCGTTTGTAGGGAATAACGACATTGTTTGATCTGTATCCCCATTAAATGTGATCACTGAATTATCAGAAACAAAATGAGCTGCAGAATTATTGTATAAGAAATCTCCTCCTACATTGATATTTTTTTCATTTGCATCTAATGTTGATTCATTCAATCTTACATATCCTTTAGCAATTAGATTATTATCTAATGTCTTTGTTGTATTTCTTGATGTATAGATGTTACCATAGAAAATTGGCTTACTGTCTTCAATTGTTCTAATGGTCTGATTTACATATCCAGTATAAGAAGTGATACTATTTTCATCAAGATTATATGTGTTGAAACCTGTAGGGAAATTGTCTGCTCCTGCAATATCTAAACGAACATTATCTCCAAGATTTAAATTACCGTTGTTTGTTCCAGTAATTTGATAAGTTCGTGTAAACATTGAAGTTTGAGTCAAATCTAAATCGCCCAATACGGTGATATCTGTATTTAAATAACCTCCATCAGCTTTAAGAACTAAGTTATCAAAATAGCAATGATCACCATAGAAATTAATATTACCAGTTCGATTAAATATGAAATCAGCAGAACCTGTGGTTGAATTTTGAATGTTATTCGTTGTACCATATCCATACCAACGATTTCCATCTACAATTACTTCTCCACCTCCATCATTAAGATAAAATGCAAAGTCATCATTTTCTGAATAAACATCTCCATAGAAGATATATTGTACACCTGCGACAGATTGTTTAATTGTACCTTGGTTTAAAAATGCTGTACTATTAATCACTAAAGAGTCAGTGATAATATATTCAAAACCATCAAAATGGGTTCTTCCAAATTTAGCCCTAGTTAAAGTCTGAGCAGTGGTACCATTTAAATAAATATCACCTCCATATGAAACATCAAATAGAGCATTTTCTGCAATAATTACATCTCCTTTAAAAGTGACTCTATGTCCCTCAGGAAGTTTAATTCCGCCTGTTGAAGTGATACTGAAATCACCATCAATTACTAAACGACTTTGTAATGATACTGACGCTGCTCCACTGATAATTAAATTATGGAAATTAGAATTATTTTGATCTAATACTACAGTACCATTTGATTTTACTAAATCGACTGTACCTGTACCAGGATTGAATGTACCAGAATTAGATACCGAATGATTTTCACCAACAGCTATTCTTTCTGAATTCGTTACAGTAATCATTCCGCTTTCTAGCGTAAGATCACCCGAAAGATTTAATGCGTCTGTTATATCGCTATCTAAAGTTAACTGACCTCCTCTTATGATTAGATCTTTAGCTTCAGCAGTTGATGAACCTGTAATTCTTGGATAGAATGTATTTGTGGATGTTTTAGAATTGATCACAGCATTGTTAACTCCCAACACAGGTACGAAACCACTTGACCAGTTATCACCATCAAACCAATCATTGGAAACATCGCCTTCCCAAACATATTCATTATTCACAGGCCAATTGATAAGTCCTGCTCCTCCTGCATCTTGGTCAAAATCTTCTTCATATTCTTCACCTTTGATAGAACCTGCAATTCCTGTTGAACCTGAGAAATTAATGGCACTACCAGCATCGGCTGCTCTTGATACATTATAAAGATTATTATTTACATTTGGTGTCGCAGAGTAATCAAAAGTAACACTTGTGATATCCGTCGATATCGCTGCATCAACATCTAAATAGACTCTCCTAGGAAGAGAGTTATTGGTTGACATTCCTGTAAATACCCCTTCAGAAAAGTTATTAGTATTGTCTACTGTAGCATTTTTAGAAACTTGAACACCTGTATGATCAATTGATTTGAATTCATAGAATTTAGCATGAATTGTTGCTCCATCTTGAATATCGACTATCAATCGGTGATCGTCTGAACCTCTATCTACTGTACTTACTCTAGATAATTGACCAACTTGTCCTACAACTTTTAAAGTACCGCCTGAATAAACGGTTAAAGTTGGATTAATTGTGCCATCAGCTTTTGTATCTCTTGCATTTACCTCAAGATCACCACCATTCGAAATATCTATAGTACCGTAAATATCTACGAATTCAATATTATCTAAGTCATCAGCATCCGTTCTTTCTCCAACATTTAAAACCATCCCGTTTACATCTACAGTAGCTGAAGAATTTACCGTTAAACCTTTAGAAGTATATAAATCGGTGTCTAATTGATAATTCACATTACCAGCAGAGGCATTGAATTCCACTTTATATAGTTTTCTAGTACCTTTATTTTTGAATGTATAAGTGGCTCCATTTACTTCTCCGTCGAATTTTACTATGGCAGTTGAACGATTGTATCTTGCTTCTTCTAAATCAAAATTCCCTTTGATGGTAATTATAGCATCTTCACTCGCATTGACGTTCACATTATCTTTACCAATAAAATTACCAACAGTCAAATCACCTGCAAAAACTTTTGATCCCGAATTCATCATTTGAAGCTCTTTGACTACAAAGCCGGCAGGAATTGTTTGTCCCCCACCATCAAGAATGAATGTGGAAGCAGAAGCATCATAAGGGCCATCTAATATTATTTGTGAGGCGCCTATATTATGTATTTTATCAGTAAAGTCAACATTTCCAGAAGTAGCATCAACACTTAAAGTGTTATCGACATTAAGTGCATGTACAATGTCTTTTGAACTTTGTTCTTCAAAATATAAACGTCTAATGGTATGATTATCTCCAAAGTTTAATGTTTGTGTAACAGCAGATGTATTTTTAACAATCAAATCATTTGTTGAATTGATCTCACCACCTGAAGTTGTTGTCCATTGACTACCTTCAAAAGTGAAAGACTTATTGATGTACATTTTAGCATCAGCATCCACCTGAATATCACCTAATACTGTGTAAGAATTATACACAAACCTTTTTTCTTCCTGACCACTTAATTGTAACTCATTATACATCATAGAAGATGGCGTATTTATCAATTGTTCCTCTCCAACGATATTACCATTAAAAGTAATCGTGTTTGTTGGAGCAAGATAAGTGGTTACATAAACATTACCAGCAATTTCAATATCAGTAGATTGATCATTTAATGCGTAACCACCTCTTACACGATCATCAAAGTTACCTTCTACTTGTAAAGTCCCAGAATTCTGTACTAATGTTGCCCCACTTGTTTCAATATATAAGTTACCGTAAGTAGGTACTGTAGATATTGTTGTGGTTGCATCAGAAGCTGACTGTAGTCTAAAAGTTGAATTTTTATGGAAAGAATAGGTCCCGAAATTTTGAGGTAATAATACATTTGTATCTTCTCCGTATACATAAAAAGTATTTCCATCGGCAATTTGGAATGTACCAGAAGCAGTACCTGTAATTATAGAAGGATCACCGTTCCTACCTTGACGTCCGACTGCATTACCTCTAACAGTAAGATCGCCAGTTATCGACATGTTATTTAGGAAATACTTGTTCCCTTCTCCTTCTAGAATGAGGTGATGTACATTTTGCAATACTGGAGTTATATTCCATGAACCACCATAATGTCTTAAGGTACCTGTTCCCCAATTAACCGTTAATACATCAGTTGTATTTTGAGTTCTTAGATTACCATGAAGAGCAATTTCATAATTATTTACTACAAGCGAAGCGGGATCACTATCATTATCAAAATAGATATCTCCTGTCACTTCAATATCTCCAATTAATTGTTTCTCAGTATCGTGTATATTAAGATTGTGGTAAGTAATTTCTCCTATATTTTGAACAATATCAGAAGTTGGTCGATAAGTAAATGTACCATCTGTGATTCTGTATTGGCTAAATCCTTTAGGGTAATTATCTGCACCCCTTACCTCGACCGTACCGCCTGTTTGCGTAAATGAACCTGTACCGTTTAAAGTAGCATTTTCATTAATGTACACACCACCAATACCATTTAAAACAGTAATATCAACAACCGTAACATCAGATAAATCATTAAAAACTTTGTTACCTGTACCTTGAATAATAATATTACCTAAAGTGGCATCACCATATATGTTTTGGGAACCACCATTTAAAATTATTGTTCCTGATTGAGTAAAAGTACCGCCATTACTATTATCGAAATTACCCAAAAGGTAGATCAAATGGTCATTACCTGTAACAGTTGCACCTGAGTTATTCAATTTGATATTTTTATTGACGGTAATATTTCCATCTAATATCATTGTATTATCAACTGATAAAGAATAGAAATCACCACCATCTACAGTTGCATCTACACTAGTAACTGTTGATGTTCTAAACTCAAAAATACCCGTTGGCTGTCTCCATCGATCATATACTTTGATATCGCTATCAGATACATCATAAATACCAGATTGTATAAAGAAATCATTCACATTCAAAGTATTATCAGATTGTAGAATTGTTCCTTCTCTTGAATCAACAATAACTTCGTTGTATTGATCGGTTCCAGGTACAAATGAATACACTTTTGCATCTTCCGATGTAATTCTTAAAATCGAATTATTATGTGTGAAAGTACCCTCATTTACCCAATCACCATGAACTACAATAGAGTCTGCATTGCCTCCTTCTATTGTAGCCCCTGAATAGATAAATACTCCGTTAAATATTTCAATTTTATCATCCAATGTTAGGGTTGCTCCACCATCTACTTCTACTTTTAAAGCAGAAGCGGTAGCTCCACTTACGAGTGGGTTATTAGGTCGGCCACTTGGGATAAATACATTATCGGTTTCTGTTGGTACAGCTCCAGAACTCCAGTTACCTATTGTAAACCAATCCGTACTAACATCACCTGTCCATGATATACTTGGATCGTTATTCCATTCCACTCTATCCGTTGGATCCAATTCAACCGCTCTATTTGAACCCTTAGCATTATTGAAAGTTAGGACACCCATGCTAGCATCTTCGTTGACCACCGCATAAGTTGGTCCAGTACCAAACGAAACATTTTCGATAGTAGTAGCAGGTAATAATGCACCCGATCTTACTGTAATAGATGCTGTACCTGAATTATTTATAAATAAACCATTAGATAAGTTGTTTGTTCCGTTTAATGATGAACCTGATTTAAATTCTAAACCATCACCATTGATATCTGTAATCTTGTAATTGATAGCTGATAACGTACCATTGATCTCTATGTTATAAGAATTACCATTGTAACCTTCTACTAAAGCAAAATTGTTGGGGTCACCTTCTATTCTCAAATTACCACCTGATTCTACCACTAAAGCGCCTGAATTGTTATTTGGTAATGAAAGTGTTGCTCCTGAATTTACTAATAGTTCCGCTCCATTTTGAACAAATATTTGCTTGTTGCCATTTGTCATTTCAATAGTTTTACCCTCCATAAATAAAGTACCTGAAGAGAGGGTAAGATGACCAGTAGATCCTTCCATTCTTAGATCAGAACCCATTAAATAACGCGTTCCGGCCACTGGATTAAAAATGATATCGGTATTATTGTTTCTCGTAGGTAAGGTAGAATTATTGTATTGCTTACCCATTTCGAATACATAATCTTTACTATTATCTTGTGCTTCAAGGTAAAGAGTGTTGACCTCGTACATGTCTCCATCACCCATCTTTAAATCACCACCAATATGAAGATTTCCTCCATTCACATCAGCTCTACCTCCAGTTTGTAACCAATTATTTAAAACATAATAATCAGCCACACCACCTTGAAATGAGAAAGTACTTGTACCATCCAAGCCAATAGTTAAATTATATAATTGATCGTCTTCTCTGAATGATTTTCCACTACCAACAAAAATTAAATTACCATTATCGTGATTAAAAGTACCGTCTAAACCATCCCAATCACCTGAAAGTAACATTGTAAATCCATTGGCATGCAAGATCGAACTGTTCAACATTTCAAAATCATTCGTCAATGAAATGTTACCATTCAAAGTAACTTCTGATCCATCAATATCTACGTTATTAAAGGCTGTTGCATCAATAGTTTGTGTAGTACCATTAAATATCACTCTACCAGTACTACGGAAAGAACCACTGTTGTTAATCCAGTTTCCTTTAACATTTAATGTTCTATTTTCTCCATTTACTGTTGCTCCTTGAATATCAAAATCTTGTTCGAAAGTATAAGTGGAAGCACCATCAAATGTTTTTACACCTTCACCAGAAAAACGTACACCTTGGAATACTGCTTTCGAAGTATTATCAACTTCTATTCTTTGTGAATTTGTTCCTGCAAATAAAACTAATGCATTATTATTCTGAGTGAAATCGTTACTTGAACCAGCGTTTCTAAAATCACCTAAAAGAGTTAAATCATCTTCAATATCTAGGTTACCTTTACCTGAATTTAATCTCAGTTGATTATTAATTTTCACTTTACTATTGAAAATAACTTTGTAACCAGTATTCGAAATTTGTACGTTATTAAAGGCAGATAAGCTAGATTGAGTAACTGTTTGATTTGCTGCTGATGATTCAAAATAAACAGTTCCTATGTTCGGAACAAATTGAGACGTTTCGTTATTTTCTGTCCAATTACCGTATAATCTTAAATTAGCAAAGGCATTCACCATCATTGGAGTACCTGAAACTCCTCCTTCTAGTAAGATGTTATTGTTTATTCTAACTTCTCTGGAGATATCAACGTCTCCAGTCCCTCTAAATTCTAGATTATAAAAGATAGCATCTTTAATTTCTTGTTTTTCTGTACCTGTGAAAAGTACAGTACTGTTATCCATCCCTGATCCGAAACTTCTGTTGTCATAAAACCAATCACCTTTCAAATCAATTTGATAACCGTTCGTCTGTAGATTAGGATTATTACTAACTTTAATAAAATCTCCGTTTACAGTTAGATTACCAGCTAATGCTTTAGTACCTCCACCAGAGAACCAAATGTTACCGTATGTAATATTTGGAATAGTTTGAGAACCGTTACTGTAAAAATCAATTACAGACTGTGTATCACCAAAAGTACCGATAAGGTAATTGGGAGTAGCTGCAGCAGTTCTAATTCTAGTATACCCAGTCTGTGTCATTGATGTATTTACAACAACATCAGTATCATTAAAATCTACTCTTAATCTGCTGGACTCAGAACCATTTGGGTTATTAAAAGTGATGGTGTTTGCAGTTAAAGGATGCTCTAATTCTATAGTTCTTTCTGCTGTTAATGCTCCGTTAGAAGTGAATTGGATTTCATTAAAAACAAATGGAACATCTCCTTTGGCATTTGTAATCGTCTGATTTTGATCTATGTTTTCAAGAATTAAAGTCGCATTAGGAGCATTAATTTGCCCAGCATTACCAGAATCTGTATCTCTCCTGTTTGTTATATTTCCTTGGACAGTAATTTCTACATTATTGTCAGAAGTTAGCACCGCATCATAGATCACATTTAAATTACCTTTGATTTTTGTATCGTTATCAAAGTTTTTGTTGGATGCATTTCTTAACGAAAGATTACCATAATCAATATTAGAAACAATATCTAAGTCTGATGTACCTTCATAAATAAAATTACTATTGGTTGAGAGTACATAAGATGAAAATTGAGGAATTTCTGAACCTCTTACTGTTATTCTAGTACCATCAGTTGCACTTAAAGTACCCGCTACACCAGTGATCTTAGCAAACTCATTTAAAACTAAGCCTTTGTTATTATCAATATTGATACTTCCTATAAATTGGAACTCATATTTTCTTCCATTATTAGATCCTACGCTTAATGAACCTTCTGTTAGTTCAAAATTCACAGTACCTAAAAAGATAGGAATTGCACTTGTATGAAAATCAGTATCTAAATTGTAGGAATGCAAATTACCATCTCTACTGTAATATGTTGATGAAGTGAATGTTAAAGCATTAATTGCAGTAGCAGCAGTCGCGTTATTATAATCTAATCTCACACTTCTAAAATGGTGGTTACCACTACCAATTTGTAGTGTTGTTGCATTATCATCGTGACCTACTAATAACTCTCCGGTAACATATAAATCCCCTAATGTAGAGTTAGATCCACCACCTGTGAATTCTAAGTTATTAAATTGGGCTCTTTGATTACCAGTAATCATATCTGGAGCAACTGGAACTTGTAAAACTTGATTACCTGCTCCATCCATTGTCACTCTGTTGGATGTAGATAGTACTGTGCTTAAATTATCTATAGTAAAGTTTCCTGCTATATTAATTCCGTTTTTAGGTGAAAAGATGGTGTTATTGATTGTGAAATCTCCTTCAAGATCTAAAGGAGTCCCATTTAAGATGACTTGTTGACCTGCTTTATTGAAAGTAAGGTGGTTGAAAGGTATTGTTCTCCCGGAACCATTAGAATTTCTACCTTCAATGACCGACACTCCTCCATTTTGAGAAGTAAAAATCACTGTAGAACCTGTTGTTGAGGCATTTAAAGTACCGTAATAAAGAAAGTCATTGGCTATACTTAAAGTGATGTTGTCTTTAATCTCTAATGTACCTCCTATTTCCATTGAATGTATATACTCAATAGTTGAGGAAGTTGTAATAGAAGTAGCCAAAGTGTAATCATGCCCTGTCTGAATTATTAAATAACTATTTTCTAATTCATTTAAGGAGGCAGGTGGGGATCCCATACCATCAGAAGCTGAATTCCAGTTTGATGTTTCAAGGACTAAGTAATCTCCATTTACATCTTGTGTTGTTGGAGTTGAATAGTATATATCCTGAGCAAAGGCAATAGGTAACACTAAGAAAGTTAAGTATACTAATAGTAACTTATTAGTAAGGTAGTTTTTTAACATAATAGCGAGATCTGTTAGGAACGTTAGTGTAAGTAATCAAAAATAAATACAGTTTTACAAAGTTAATTTTTTTAGAAGACTTATATAACGATTTTGATTTGATAATGTAAATATTTTAACAATCACACTACCATAACACCATATACTCGCCATGGTTTCAGTTATTTACATACATTTTACCATATAATCATTCATTCACAAATTAGTTAAAATTATTATACTAAATATTAATAAAATTCAATTCCATTCATGTAATTTTAACACATAAATTGTCGCTTTTCTTACATAAGAATTCCTTTGCTTGGTTGTATGACTGGTGGTAAATCGGTTTCATTTAACATTTCCTTCAAATCAATTTCTATGGTTCGACATAACGATAACATAGGTATATCATTGGCCATACCTTGAAATGGATTTTCAGAATAATCACCTACTATTTCCATCATGATATACATCCAACCCAAAAGAACAGTAATAGGAATAGAAATGATCATTCCCCAATCTCCAGACCCCATTAAAGATGGCATCATACTAAAGGGAAGTAAGAGAACAAAGATCCCAATAAAATACCTGCTCATGTTTGCGTATTGACGTGGTAAAGGAAACTTTTTGATTCTTTCGTTTTTCCCCTGAAGAGTGTAAAAACTACTTAGCAAACGAGACATTTCCATATGTCGAAAATCTTCTATTAATCCCTTTTCTCTTAGTTTATGAAGTTCACGTGACTGTTCATTTATAATCTGAGTAGCAGTATTCTGATAAGCAATTAATCGATCGTGTTCTTCTTTGGGTAGATAATTTTTTAATTCTGATTTGGTTACTTCATCTGTAACTAATCCAATTCCAAAGTTTTCTTGATAATATTTAGCTGTTCTACCAATGTGTCCTTTCTGACTAATGTGCTCCCAAGGAGTTGGGGTAAGCAGTTGACTTCTATGTGCATATAACCAACCTAAGTGTCTGTAAACTAATCTTTTCTTGATAGCTTTAATATCGTCATCGGAAACTTTATTGTCTGTAAAAAAGTTTGTGATAAAACCATCTACATACATACCCCACGTTCTACTATCATTAATAATTCCACCCCAAATTTTTCTGGCTTCCCACATTCTATTATAGGCTTGATTATTTTTAAAACCCACATAGAATGCCACTGCCGTACCAATAATTGAAACGGGTAACCAAGGTATGGTAAGACTGATATATTCTCTTGCGTATAAATAAGCAAAAACAGACATGAAGACAGTTAACCAAGCCAAATGGCCTCCAGACCATTTTAGTATGTTTTTGATTGGTAAGGATTTAGTAATTATCATTTTTGAATGAAATAAGAGTAAGAGAGTTATATTCTTAATTAAATCTACAAAAAAAGGGCTGAATGAAAAACATTCAACCCTTTTCTAAAGTGATTTAATCAGTTTTATTTCAAACCAATTTTATTTCCTTTCCAATCTTTGTCCCATGTATTTTTCAAAGGATGTGCTTCTGTATTCAACACATACTTCTCTAAATCAAACACTTCTGATGGAGCAAAGAATAAATAACAGTATTTCATTGTTTCAGCAAAGAAGAAACTTTCTAAAGTATCCCACTTCTCTTTTGTTTTTACATCTTTCAACTGAACGTAACCATTTTCTACTTGACAATATTTCTCGATGCTTTCGAACATCTTCTTGCCTTGGTCATAATACTGCTTGTCGCCAGTAGCTCTCCATACATAGTAAGTAGATTCGATGGCTTCAGGACGCATCATGTAGTATTCAGCACCTTCGTAGAAAGGTTGCATTGTAGTGTAATCTACTGCTTCAGGCTCGATACCATCTTTGAACCACATTTTGGCAATAGATGCTTGTAGTTTTTCTGCTCTATCTGTAGATCCCTCAAGTACATAACATAAGTTCCAGAAACAATCTAAAGCACCAAATCTTGTACTGTGTCTTTCACCAGTGTTCATATCAGCCCAACCGATCCAATACTCACCAGGTACTGAAGTTGTATCTACTAAATATTTATTGATGGCGTCTCTTGATACATTGTACCACTCCAAGAAATCTTCATCACCGAATAATAGGTAACCTTTTAATAAGTATTCATAGTAAGCATCAATACCTCCTGAGATGTGTGCTCTTGTGTCTGCCCACTCGCCAGTATCTTGATCAATCCAAGAACCTTGTAAACCTGTTTTACCTCTTCTATCGTAAGCTGCTTTGATACCTCTTTTACAAAGGTCATAGTATTTAGGATTACCTGTGATTTTAGACAAAGTACCATATTCCAACATCATAGAACCGATTTCACATGGGTTCGTTCCTTGTCCACCAACTTTACCAGTTTTAAGGTTGACTAAACGATAAGGAATACCTGTTGGTGAATCGAATACTGGCAACATTCTATCTGCAAGATCAATCGCTAAATCTAAGAATCTTTGATCTCCATCCAATTGATAAGATGAAATCAAACCACCTAAAATACGGATAGCAATTTCGAATTGTTGAACATCTAAGTCTTTATCAAAGTTTAATTCTGTGAAGATTAACTCTTTACACTCTTTCATTTCATCTTCTAATCCCATTAAATACATGGTAGAAAAAGCATCTACTGGAGTCATTAGTAAAGATTCTGCATACCAATTATGACCTTTTTCAGAAATTGGATTTACTGCATCTAAACCTTTAGCATAATCCATATACGCTCTCCAACCTTTTTTGAAAGCTGTTTTCACTCTTTCTTGATATTCAAGCTTTTCCTTATCAGAAATCTGATTTGTCTCCGTCTTTTCGTTGTTTGTAGTTTTTGATCCACATGATGTGAAAATCAAAGAGCTAAATGCGACCAAAACCATGGCCGTAATAGATTTAATGAAGGTAGTTCTCATTTTTATTTATGGTTTATGGGGTTATTCCCTTGATTTATTTATTAAATTTTTTTCCAAATTTTCCCTATTTCATTTAGGAATAACTGATGTTGACTTTCAGAAAAATCATAAAATTCAAAATCACCTAAATGGGTATTGTCTTTTTCTATAATTAGTACTTTCGCTCCTTCTTGCAATGCAATGGTATGCCAAACATTTACAGGAATATTGTAGGTAATGCCCTCTTTCATCTCTTCCATATCGTAAGTAATATGGTCGTCCTCAATATTTGCAGAGACTAAAATGGCTTTGCCCGAAATTAATAAAAAAGCTTCATCTGTTTGATGATGTACGTCTAATCTTTTAATATTTTCTGGACTGCTTGCTTCTTCATAATTTAATTGAGCAACTTGCCAACCTTCTCGAATCAAAAAAGGATAATACCCTTCTTTTTCGTGTATATATCTTTCAGTAATCATCTTCTTAATTTTCTAAAATTCTATCGACTACTAATTGTCTAAATTCTTTGGTAAGCATGGCAAAATAAGCAGTAAATCCTGTTATTCTCACCACTAAATCAGGATAAAGTTCTGGATTTTCATGTGCTGCAAGTACTTGTGATTTATCCATTATATTGACATTGATTAATGTACCTCCTAATTCAAAATGAGTTTTGATAATTGCCCCAATAACATCTGCATGTTCTTGTTTTGCTAATGTAGGATCCAATTCCCATTGCATAGGTGCGGTGTTTCCAAAACCAGGCTGAACTTCCGCAACGGCTCTTGCTAGTGCTAACGATCCGCCATCAATCACAAATCCTGGTGTTGGGTTGGCTCCGTGATTTATTGGCTGATGTGCCTTTCTTCCATTTGGAGTGGCTTGAACTGCTTTCCCTAACCCTACTGTATTGGCCCAAGAGAATAATCCTGGAATAAAACAGTATCGGTTATCTTGAGAAGATTTGGATTTTACTTCTTTACTGAAAAAAGCACTAATTTCTTTTGCCCATTGATCTCCGATCGTATTCCCTTGTCCGTATCTTTCTGAATTCTGAAGTAAAAGACGAGTTCTTTCACCATTTTCATCTTCAAAATTTGATTGTAAATGATGAGATAAGTCGTTCCAATCCAAGCGATGTTCTTTTTCTATCCTCTGTTGTATTGCAGCGAACGAATCAGCGACAATAGCTATACCTGCTCCATCAATTGATAAATTGTAATACATAGCACCATCATCACTTACATCCTTTCCTTTCTCAAGTGGTCCATAAGAAAGCAAATTAAGTATTAGCTCTGGCTCATTGTATTTTTGATACTTCAAATGATGAAGAATTCCATCTGCAGCTGTTTGAATGGCTATCGACAAGTGAGATTTAAAGTTACTCCAAAGTTGAGCTGTTGAGTTTTCTTGGTCGCCATTGATCATCTCCTCAAAAGACACCTCAAAAACTTTGGCCATATTCACTTTTACCAAATCATTCATAGTGTATTCCAATCCTGGAAGTGACATCCAATTACAACCCACAGCAATTCTTTTCCTAGCTAAATCTTCAGAATAACCATTTTTCATGAATCCGGCGATTAAGCCCTTATCACCCGAGAAACGTGGCCAAGCATTTTTATTTTTGATTAAATATTCTAGTGATTTTTGATAAAGTGCCTCGTTCATATGATCATGCACTCTCACTGTTATATTTAATGATGTATTTATTTTGTCTGCAGCTTCTAAGATTAAGAAAGAAATTTCTGATGCAACATCTCCTCCATTTCCATCAGGGCCTCCTAATTGCCAATAAATAGGATCGTTAATCAAGAAACAAGCAAGGAAGTAGATAGCATCATCTTTTGTAATTAATCCTTGTTGAATATCATTTTCATAAAATGGCTGCAAAAGGGTATCGATTTGCCCACCTGCTCCATCTCTATTATAAGTTCTTGAGGCTAGGTGATACCATATAATCCATTGACATGCTTGTCTTAATGTTTTAGGAGGATGATGTAAGATTGCTTCATTAGTTTCTTTCATTTGAATCAAATTCTCCTTTAATTCTGGAGATTTTTCTTCCTTGATTTTAATAGCAATATCATCAATATGACGTTGAATCCAACCTTGAATGGCCTTAATTGCCTTTCGGTGAGCATCGTAAAACTCATTTTGCTCAGCTGAAGAGTTTATTTTATTATTACTATCAATTTTAGATAATAAACCATCCCAACCGAGTTGTAAACCTAAACTAAAATCTGGAGCAAAATGGGCATCATCACCTATACCATGAATGATATCATACTTCTTTTGATTTTCCTCTAAATGAGTATATGGATAATCTGGATTCCATTTGTTTGGACGCATTTTAGACATAAAGTACATCCAACGCCCAGCAAAAGCATCATTTGCATCTATATAAGTAGGATGGTTATCCATTAAATTACAGAAATTCTTGGTCCAACCCTCTGTACCATAAAATGAACCATCTTCATGATTTGGAATAATTTCCCAAGCGTTCTCCTTTGGAACTGCTATTCTTCCATAATCATCTTCATCCAAAAGACCTTCTAAAGCTATCTTTTCTTTTGTCTGTAGGGCCTTTTGTTTTTTTAGTTCAGTTAATCTTTGTAAGTAAATTTCTTTCATTTTCTATATTGTTGAAGCTGCTTGTTCCATGTTTCCAAATCAGCTCTATTTATTTCATTTTCTATTTCAAATGGATTCTCCAATCCCAAGTTTTTATATTTCTGATTCCCTAAAGTATGATAAGGATTCAGTTGGTAATTAGTACAATGATCAAGTGATGATACAAACTGTATTAACTTTTGAATTTCATTGTCATTATCATTTACTGATGGAATTAATGGAGTTCTCAATTCATAACTATTTCCAGTACTATCTAATTTTTTGATATTCTGAAGCACCTTATCATTATCAATTAATGTCCATTTTTTGTGTTCCACTGAAGTCATCAATTTGAGATCAATTAACCAATGATCTACCAAGGGTAAAAACTTCTCAATAGTCTCCCACTTCATCGAAAAATTACTTTCAATACAAATATGTATTGACTTCGATCTTAAATATTGAATACATTCATACAAAAACTGATGCTGTATCAATGGTTCACCTCCAGAAAATGTGACACCGCCTTTTGATTTCACAAAGAAGGGTATATCCAATTCGATTTGCTTAAATAAGCTTTCTATTGTATGATATTCTCCGATCTTATGCATACTTCCGGAATAACACACCTCAGAACATTCCATACACTGAGTGCATTTAGAAGCATTAAAGTGAACTTTACCGTTATTAACAAATAACGCTTTTGTTTCGCATACTTTGATACATTCCAGACATTGAATACACTTATTTTCTAAACGCTCAATTTCTGGTTTTCTCAAAAATGTTTCGGGATTATGGCACCATGCACAACGCATATTACAGCCTTTCATAAAGACTACAGAACGTATTCCTGGTCCATCATGAATTGATAATCGCTGTATTTTAGTTATAACCCCTTTCATTTATATAGTATAGTTATCTATTGAAGTATAACTATTTAAGTGTATTTTTTTCATTTATCTATTTACACGACAAATATACGGCATCTAACCTATTAGGATCAAAAATAAATTGTGAACTAGAACGTGTATTTTGTGTACTATTTCGATATTAATAATGTATTAACACAAAAAAAGTGATGACCTTTTGAGATCATCACTTTTTTAAGCGAAAAGATTGACTTTAATTCGGCAAATTGGTAGGGAATTCACCACATTTCATGATACTTCCATCAGAAGACCAAATTTTAGGGTAAACAACATTACCTCCGCCGCCTTGGCCAAACTCAGGATCAACTACTACACCTAGTAATTCTCCTAGCTTTTCACCAGGAATATAATACTTAGAGTTTGAGCTATCCCAAACAAGGATGTCGTCCAAGCTAACAGATGTTGTGGTCTTTCCCATTGAAAAACCTGAGTCAGGAATACTAACACATCCTACATCAGCTTTTAATTCTTGATTGTATGTAGATCCTGAATCAATTTGGATAGAATAATTGTCACCATCTCTATTATACGATGTCACATCTTGGGTATATTCTGCTACTACAGTTGTTGCTGCAGTACCAATTTCAACAGACGTTCTTATCACAACTTCAATATTATTAGAAGAGGTATTAAATTGTAGTTGAACATTAGGATCACCAAATTCGTCTGGTGCAGGGATTTCATCCGTTACAAAATAGACGTAATTCACGTCTCTTGGATCTGAATCATCGTCGTCATCACATGAAAATAGACACACTGACAATAGCAGTAAAGTAGCTAATCTTGCTATAAGTTTCATTGGGTTAAAATTAAGTTTCATTTAAAAATTGGTAATTAAATGTATAGACAAAAAATGATTTATATATCTTTAAATCTCTATAAATGTGAAACTTATATGATTACTACAATACTTTTATTGAAAGAATAATATTTCAGTTTACTGATTTACAGCTAATTAAGTCAATGTAAAAATAAAGGCTGTACTAATAGTTGATTAGACAGCCTTTATAAATTGATTTATAACTATTTACGGAATTACAATTTTTGTAGTCTCACTGTTTTTACCATTTGAAATCGTCAAAATGTAAACTCCCGAAGTAAGATGATCTGGAGTGGTATATGTTGATGTTGTATTGACATCTGGTGCTTCTATCACAATATCATGATTAATTACTACACCATTTTGATTGTATAAAACTCCAACTATAGGATGAGCAGGATTTACGTTTCTGACTTCCAATTTTAATTTCTTTTTTGACTCTGTAACTGTCGGATACACTTTAGCTGCGAATTTATCTCCAATATCCTCGAAAGAAACAACACCGAAATATTCTACTCCTCCATCAAAATCATATTGTGCCAAACGATAGAATTTACCAGAAACGTTTTTATCTAAATACTGATACTTCAAATTCACATCACTGTTTCCCGATGCTTTTTCAGAACCTATTACATGCCAATTCTTTCTATCATCAGAAGCTTCTATATCAAAATGGGATGAGTTAAATTCTAAGGCAGTTTCCCATATTAATAGATTTCCGTTTGGATTCGTTTGGCCTTTGAAATAGATGATTTTTACTGGGAGATCGATGTCTTCATCACATATGCCACATTCTTTATCACAATTAGTACCATCTCCATAAAAAGTAATATATCCACAATGGGAAATTACTGGAACATTAGAGCATTCAATTTTATCATAAATAAGTAATTTCCCTCCATTTCCATTATCTGTTGAGCAATCTCCATCTTCATAATCTCCACAAAGGTTTATTTGAGGACTAACTCCTCCATCAAAATTCCTAACTAACATAACTCCACAAATTTTTAAAAATGGAGTATTTTGTGTATAAAATGAATCAATTAAATTTAACACACCTGTTTCAGTTACATTTAATGTTAATTGACTTTGTCCATCAATCTTTACAATTTTTGCTTTCCCCCTTATTATAACATCAAATTCTAACGATCCTGAATTTTGAACAGAAACTGATGAAGCAATCAATTCTGCTTTACTATCTACTAATAATTGTTCAATATTAGAATTAAAAATAATATCATTACATGAAAGGATAGCATTACCTGTCAATTTCAATAAACCATTTGAGAAATAAATATCGCTAAATTCAAATTCAGATTCTATAGATGAATTCAAAACTAAAGTCGAATGATTATCAAATTTTATTGATCCAAATCTTTCAAAAAAAGTATAATCAGCATAATCAGTTACATTGATTGTTAAATCAATATTTTGACCAATTTCAATGTTGTCTCCTGCTTTAGGATAATTGCTTGTTAGCTGATGATTAGAATCATACCATGGTCCTGCTTTCCAATCATCAGAACCGTTAATAGTAACCTTATAATTTATATTTTGGTCAGGACTTTTATAATAATATGTTTCCGAGTAAGCTTTTGAAATAAACGTAGAATCAGCGAATACATTTAAAAGGATAAAGCTACATAGGAAAAGTAGTTGTTTTCTCATTTTAGTATTAGTTTATTATAGTTTTGATCTTTTGAGTATTAGTTCAAATCTTACTAAACTATAATTATTCCATATTATTCTTAGGATAGTTAATAAATGATAATGTGAATAAATATTCATTATATCATTAAGAATTAAGTAGTTAATCGTGTAGTACATAAAAAAACCACATGATTTTTTATAGATATCATGTGGTTTATAAACTTAAGTATATAATGTTATGGAACTACAATCTTAGTAGTTTCACTATTTCTTCCATTTGAAATCATCAACAAATAAACACCGGAATTAACAATTTGAGGTGTTGTGTAAAAAGTGGTCATATTTTCATCCGGATCATTAATTAAGATTTCATGATTTATTACAGCACCAATTTGATCATACAAAACAGCCACTACAGGGTAAGCTAAATTAATGTTTCTAATTTCAACATTTAATTGCTCAGTGGGTTGTGTAATCGTTGGGTATACTTTAGCTGAAAAATCATTTCCAACATTATTAAATGATACAATACCAAAATATTCTTTTTTGGCATCAAAATCTACTTGTTCTAAACGATAGTAATGTTTAGTATTTGTTTGATTATGATATTGATATTTTATTTTGACATTACTAGTCCCTGCTGCATCTATAGTTGATATTGTTTCCCAATTTTTCCTATCATTTGAAGCCTGTAAATTAAAATGAGAAGAATTATGTTCAGATGCAGTTTCCCAAATAAGCAAATGACCTGTTGGGGTTTGTTGACCTTTGAAATAAGTTAATTCTACAAGCAAATCGATATCACCATCGCATATAACACAATCACAACTTGATTCATTAGCAGCAATATATCCACAACGAACAACTTCAATAGAGTTCTTACATTCAAATTTACCATCAACAATTAATTTCCCCCCTCTTCCATCATCTACACTACAATTTGTTCCTTTTGGTCCACATAAATCAACTTTTAAACCATTCTTTGCATCAAAATGATTTATTCTTAAAGTACCACATACAAGCAAATCCAAATTATTCTTGGATTCAATAATATTCTTTAGATGCATATAACCATCTTCAGCTACATTAATTCCAAATTTAGTCTGAGCATTTAATATATCAAAAGTCGCTTCTCCTAGTACTTGGATTGCATATTGATATTCTCCATCATTTTTTGTGTAGTATTTTCCTTTCACATTCAATTTCGCCCTTTCTTCAACTTTTACAAGACCTGCCTTATTCGTATTTGTAATATTAGTTGTATTCAATAAGGTTTCACCTTGAACATAGAGGTTTCCATTATCAAATGTGAAATTCAAAATGTTTACCGTGATATCTTCATTAGTATTAATGTATACTGAAGAGGTGTGATTTTGAGAAATATTTTTGATTCCTGCCAAATTTAAATCATCAATCTCTGACAATAAATTTATTGTAATACTCTCTTCTTCTCTTAATACAACTGTAGATAAATCGGATGGATATGTAGATAAGGCTTTTCCATCTTTATCAAACCATTGGTACTTCTTCCAATCATCTAATGAATTAAAAATAAAATTTACATTACTTGCACTTTTGCTCAAATAATAATCAATTGCTGTATTAGCAAACAATAGGTTAGCAGTTAATGAAAATAGGACAAGAGGGATCAAAAAACGTAATGTTCTTGTCATAATGTTTGTCGTTAAGTTTACAAATTAGGTTTAATTGACTTTCGTCAAATAGTGAGCATTCTAATTTTGTTCCAAGTAGCGTATATGAATTGTTAATAAAATAGAAAAGAGTGTTTTATTAGTTAAAACACTCTAATCAAAAATTTTACACTCTGTTATATGGATTTATTATAATAAAAAACAATAAATCATTAACATAAACTCAATTATTCGAGTGGATAGAATAAAGATTATTTCCAAACCAAATATAAATTTAACCCTCCTGTCAACTTATTCTTATTATTGACATTTCCAGCACCAGGTACATAAAAAACAGGGTAATCTTCTGGAACAGAAGTATAAGGAACATACGCCAACCTTAAATTTAAGATTAATTTAAAGACATTGGAAATCGGAAAATCTATTTCAAAATTGGGTTCTAATCCAAAAGAAAATATTCCATTTTTCGAAAATTCTCCTTGGTGATCTCCATAAACATCTCCTTCTATAGCATATTTACTTCTTATACCATAATATGAAAAAATTAAATTGAAATAAGATTTTATTTTTCCTTTTTTATCTCCTATTCCCGGCTTAAAATAAAATCCATTCGTACTATTGAAAGTTGTATTAGGGAAACGAGTATCATTTCTAACATAACTATAACCAAAAGGGATTTTTAGAACATAATTACTATCTTTAGCTACATAATAATAAACTGGCTCAATAACAATTCCCTTTCGTTCTTTACCAATATTATTGTAAACAGTTTTTGATAAATCAATACCAAATTCATGATAAGATTGAGCTTTAACTTCAGATGTATTAAAGCTAATTAGCATGGTAAGACTAATTATAAACAGTAATGGAGTAAAGTATTGGATATTCATTATAGACATGTTCAATGTAAACATCTTTAAAAGTAGTTTGAGATTCAGATTTCATATCTTCGATATCTAATACATAACCACATGCTTTCGATTGGAAATAAAAATTTCTTTCATATGATATTGTTAATGTATCAGTATTGTTCTCTATATCAGTGAAAACAAATGAAGTCGTATCAGATACCAACGAAATTGGGAAGTAATCTAAATCTGGAATAGAATCATATGTTCCACTTCTTAAGACTTCCACTTTTTTATAATGTGATTTCCAATAATTGTCCGAATTTAACCCATCCTCGTAGGTAATCATCACTTTGGGCTCAGAAGAAACTCCACAATCTTCACAACTCGGTAATAAGATTGAAAAATAAAGGAGGAGAAATAATAGTTTTTTCATGAAATTGAAGAGTAAATACTTTTAGTTCGTTTCAAATAATAGACAATTAGGTTAATTTGTAAGACAATAAATAATTAAAAAAAGGTTACTTTTTTAAAAAAAGTAACCTTTTCGATGATCAATGTATTTTACAATGAGTTTTCCTTCACCCATTTTATTAACTCATCTTTTTCAGTAAATGCCATACCTGTCACCGTATCTGCAGCACCATAATAAACAGCAATTCTTCCTGTTTCTTCATCATGTAATGCAGCACAAGGGAACACTACATTTGGCACATCTCCCATACACTCGTATTGAGTCTCAGGAGTTAATAGATAAGATTGAGATCTGTATTTTACTTTCCAAGGCTCTTCTATATCTAAAATAGCAGCACCCATAGCATATACATATCCATTACAAGAACGAAGTACCCCATGGTAAATCATTAACCAACCTTCTTCTGTTTCAATTGGAATAGGACCTGCTCCTATTTTCATACATTGCCAGGCAGATTCTTCAAATGGTGCGGGCGACATCACATGTCTATGTTCTCCCCAGAATTTCATGTCTGGTGATTGTGAAATAAAGATATCTCCAAAAGGTGTATGTCCAGTATCTGATGGTCTAGAAAGCATCACATATTTATCGTTGATCTTTCTTGGGAACATCACGCCATTTCTATTGTATGGAAGAAATGCATTTTCACATTGGTGGAATGTTTTGAAATCAAATGTATAGCCAATACCAATAGTTGGCCCATGATAACCATTACACCAAGTCACCCAATACCTATCTTCTATCCAAACTACTCTCGGATCATATTTATAATCAGAATGAATCATGTCTGTATTTCCAGAAACCCATTCTATTGGTAATTCTTCTATTTTCCAATTAATGCCATCTTCACTAAATCCAGCATGAATATTCATTCTTCTGCATTTATCATCACAACGGAAAACACCTGCATAGGCTCCATCGAATTCTACAACTGCACTATTGAAAATACTATTTGAATTGGCTATTGCATTTCTAGGAATAACAGGGTTTTGGGAATAACGCCACATGACGTCTTTTGAACCTTCTGGACGAGGTTCCCATGGGAAGTTTTTCATTTTCTTATTTATTAATTGGTATAAACTAGTTCTTTTTTGTTCTCAAGAAGTTCAAGTGTTTCCTCCATATCCTCTGGATAATCTTCCATTTTGTCGTACCACTTGTATTTTAGCCAAGCCATTGTGCCTAACATCAATAATAAGGATAAAGATACGGCAGAAAAATCTCTGATAATAATGTATACTGGAATCAAATGAAGGCTCAATTGCCATATTGCACCTACCGCACAATTGACCATATCTCTCTTGAAATCTTTATTGGCCTGGAAGTTAGGATTTAATGCTTTACATTTCTCTGAAATTGGTTTCCAAAGTCCCCAAGGTCTAACAGTAATATAAAATCTCATTAACGTTTCATCGTCTTCTGGTTTAGTCAATAATGATCCGATAATGGATGCAGATAACGATATCAAGAAGATTATTGGGAATGCAGCTATACCACTTAACTCACTAAATAGTAAGGGGACGGTAACAGCTGATAATAACCCGAAGATCATTCCATAGAAATAACCAAATCCATTGAATCTCCACCAAACCCATTTCAATAAATTGGCAGCGGTATATCCTCCGAATAGTGCTGCAACAATCCATTTTAGGATACCATCGATGCTTTGGACAAATAATCCAGCCATCATACCTACTACTACTACAGCAAATGATGCGATATAAGACATTCTTACCAATTGTTTGTCTGTAGCATCAGGCATAAAATATTTCTTGATGATATCATTTACTATATAAGCTGGACCAGCATTTACGTTGGCAGCAAAAGTTGACATGAAAGCCGAGATTAACCCTGCAAGTAATAATCCTTTTAATCCAACGGGTATGAAATTCTGAATGGCATAAGGTAAGACTAACTCAAAATCAATAGCTCCATTGCTTGAGGCAAATTGAGGTGATAAATACACCAATCCAATAACTGCCAATCCCATGATCATCAAATATCTTGGGATGAACAATGCTAAGGATACTATACCCGACATCTTAGCAGCATCTTTTGGTGTTTCTGTCGCCATAATACGTTGCATATCATAACTTGGCACTGGACCTGCGATGCTGACTAACACACCTTTGAATATCATCATCATCATTAGAGACCCAAAAAGGCTATAGCCATCCGATTCAATTTTATCATTTACAGCAGGAATTAAATTCCCCCAGTCTAAGTTCATTTTCCATTCGAATGCTAACGAAGACCAGCCATCAGGTACAACAGCTGCAATTTGTTCCGCACTCACCATATTCATAGCAATAATTCCAACAACGATACAAGCCACTGTCATTACAATAAACTGAATTAATTCTGTCATTACTACAGAGTACATACCACCTTTCACCACATAAATTGTAGTGAGTGCCATAATCAAGGCGGCATACATTTTTGAAGAAGGAATCTCTAAACCAAATATAGTGGTACTTAAATCCCATGGTAAGAATAGGGTGGCAAATTTCCCAATTCCTTCGAAACCATAGGCGATAAAACCAATTACTGCAATGATAGCAAAGATGACTACTACAATATGTGATAATTCAGATCCACGACCTTTGCCAAATCGAGTTTTGAGCCACTCTGCTCCGGTCATCACATTTGATCTTCTGAGCCAAATCGCTAAGAAAACCATTAAAAAAATCTGATTCCAAACGGGCCATAGCCATGGAATAAAAACCGATTTAACTCCATAAATGAAGCCCAAAGATACCATCCACATGGTGCCGGTAATATCAAACATTCCCGACGCATTGGATAAACCTAAAATATACCATGGTATCGTTTTTCCTCCTAGAAAATAACTATCCAGGTTTTTTGAAGCTTGTTTTGATATAAAATATCCGATCATCACCGTAAGGATTATATACCCGATAATGATACTGATATCGATAATGTGTAAGTTCATATTAGTTTAGTTTTATTTCTTTATGGCTTTTAGCACTCTTTCTAGCCGCGTCTAAGATCTCCACTACAATCATGTTATTCTCTAAAGAGGATAAGTTGTAGGGAGTCACTTTAATTTCTTTATTGATGATAGCAGCAAAGTAGGAAAATGGGTTATTGTATGGGTATGACCTCTCTTTGATATGAAAATCTTCACGGTCATATGTATTGTATCCAGTAGATATTTTGATGTTCACATCTTGATGATTCTCCGCCGTAATCACTCCCTTCTCACCATACACTTCCATATCTTTTCTACCAATTGGCCAGTTCCAAGAACCTTGCACTACCCCAACTTGATCTTTGTATTTTAAGATGATAATGGATTCATCATCTACATTTGGATTATTTTCTTTCTGAAGTTGTGAGGTAACAGCCGTTACACTTAGCGGTTTTTCACCTTTATTTAACCACGTCATCAGATTAGCACCATAGCAACCGAAATCTATAATAGCACCACCTCCATTTAATTTAGGGTCAGTCAACCAGCTTAAAAATTCTTTCTCCACACCAATCTTCTTCGGGCCTTTATGACCATCATTCACCATCACTTTCTTTACCTCACCAACAGCGCCTTTCTGTACCTCTTCGTATAGTTTTTCATGTGATCCATACCAAGTAGTTTCATAGTTGGTTAATAATTCAATCTTATACTTATCTGCTAACGCTTTCATTTTCTTAGCATGATCCATGTTTACAGCTAACGGTTTTTCAACCATCACATGAATTCCTCTTGGAGCACACAATTCAACAATTTTTAGATGATCGTAGATATTACCAAAACCAAGAACAGCATCTGGCTTTGTCTTATCTAACATTTCTTCCAAATCCGAATACATTATTGATTGATCAATACCATACATTTTTTGATAACGATCTACCAATTCAGTATTTGATTCAGCAATTCCAACAATAACAATATCCTTATTGTTTTTATCACCTAACAAACCATGTACGTGACCGTGAGTCATGCCCGCCACCCCAATTTTAATAGGATTTTGAGCAACTAGATTCGTCACTCCAAGTAAAAGAATTAGATAAGTAATTAAAGATCTCATTTCGTAATTGTATTTTAAATTAAAAATGAAAAGTTAAAAATGAAAAACGTAGTTAGTTGTGATATTTTGGAGAAGTATGAAGCTTTACAGTTATAAATTTACTTTAATTATCAAGCTAAAGGTATATTTTATTCATAAGCTCTGTTAATTAACATACTATCTTCGCCTACAAACCAAAATGAACGTCCCCCTAACATTTCACGTTTTTCATTTTTAACTTTTCATTTTTCAAAGCTTTTAAGGAAGAAGAAATTCTCCTCCTCCCCTAAACTCTCAAATAACCCACAGTTAGTCCACGTCCCACCAAACACTCACATCAATACCATCACCTTGACCTTGGTTGTTATTCGGGTCTAAAGCGTTTCTTGCATTAATAGTAATTTCTGATTCTGTGTATGGAAGTTTTTTAATGAACCCGTTGGTTAAGTTGATGCCAGAATCATTTTGTTTGATTGGCATTAACTTAGGGAAGTCAGTTCTTCTTACTTCTGCCCAAGCCTCACAACCATCAGGGTAGTTAGCAATCCATTTTTGAGTTTGGATGTTTTGTATTTCAGCACCTGTAAATGTTGGAAGACCTTTGATGTACTCTTCGATATCCATTTTTGCAGGGTCAGCTCCTGATAAGAAGTTTTGAGTTTCTGAAAGGGAACTCAAGTACTCCCAAGATGCTCGGATACCTTCTTGGTAAGCTGCTTCTGCATTACCTCCCCAACCTAAGTAGGCTGCCTCTGCTTTTAAGAAACATACTTCAGCATAACTCATGATTTTGTAACGTGAATCGTTGTTAAACATTGGTCCGATGTTACAGTTATCACCAGGGTTATTTCCTAAAGCTGGAATTTCGTTGGCTGGCAAACCATTTTCAACACCTTTGTAGAAGGATACAGTATATAGATTTTCGTCATTTAAGTTTTTTGCATAATTAAAATCAGTCAAACGTCCCTCTTCATTTAGTTTGATATAACTCTGAAGTGTTTCTTCGTTTACATCATTATGAGTCACTTTAGTGAAGTATAAATACATTCTCGGGTCAGTGATTGTAGAACTCGTCTCTGTCAATTGCTTTTGCATCGTTCTACTCATTCTGAATTCATTCCACCAAGCCACTTCAAATAAAGGGTGACCTCTCATGTAACTATGTGGATCTGTCATCACCGACGCATTATCAGAATTAGAGGCCATCAAATCTCTTGATAAAGCTAACGTTCCATACTTTCTTCCCAATTCTGGATCAACTTTACTTACACGAACTGCATAACGCAACATCAATGAGTTAGCTAATTGTTTCCACTTTTGAAGATCTCCACCATAGATTACATCCTCAGACCCATAGCTAGCTTGATCAGTAAACTGACCTAACATAATGTAAGCAGAGTCTAATCCATTCAAGACACTATTGTAAATAAATTCTTGAGAATCATATTTTGGATAATCATAACCACGACCACCTTCAGTATATGGCATATCACCAATCTGATCCGTCGTTCTAGCCGATGATAATTCGTATTGAATTCTCGCTATCCAATAATGATTATCGTAACCCGGATATTTCTTGGAATACTTTTTAATATCATCATACATACGAGTTGCTTCCCAATATTGCGTACGGAAGTAACCATAATCGATCCATCCCAAGTTCATGATGTAACGACCAGATGAGAAGTAATTGGTCGTATTCGCAAAATATTGAGAATATAAACTAGAGTATAATGTGTAAGCTTGTTGGTAACGCGACCATTCTGCAATGTTACCGTTAACTAGCAAGTTACCAATCGCCATGTTCGGTGGAATCTCTGTTGGCTCTACCGGATTGGTGTTCATTTCGTCGAATTTATCTGTACAAGAGAAGGCAATTGCACAAAGAAATAAAGCGATATATTTATTTAAATTTTTGATCATGATTTCTTAAGCTTAGAATACAACATTCACGTTAAAACCAAAGTTTCTTGTCATTGGATATCCACCCATCTCAATACCTCTGTATCCATCTGTTGGACCTGCATAAGATTCTGGTGATGTACCCGGCATGTTCGTTTTGAAGTAGAATAAGTTTCTACCTACTGCCGATACTCTTACTTTTTCTAAGAACATGTTCTGCAACCAAGCAGATGGCAAGCTATAACCTACCGACAACTCTCTAAGTGATACATAACTTGCATCGTAGATAAACTCAGATCCTACTGCATTCGCTCCACCTTCATGGTTCCAATATTGTTCAGAAGAAATCTGCACATCGTTTGGTTGACCTGTTTCAGCATTTACGCCTTCAACTACCATTGTTCCATCCCGACCTGCCAATGTTCTTTCTCCAGTACCTTGAAGTGACCCAATTGCATCTGTGTAAGAATAAATCTCTCCACCTTTCTTATAATCGATTTGAGCTCTCAATGACCAGTTTTTATATTGAACTGATGTATTGATAGATCCCATAAAATCAGGCTGGATATTACCAATTACTTCCGGAGTATTTGATGTTAACGGCAGACCATCGTCTCCAATCATTTTGTTTCCGTTTTCATCATAAACAAATGATCTTGTTGATCTAATGTTACCGTAATCCTGACCTTCTTGAGCAACGATTGTCACACCATTTACAGAAGCCATTTCATACGTCTCTACACCATCAGCTAACTGATTTACATAAGTTCTGTTCTTAGAGAAGTTCATCCCGATATCCCATTTAAAATTATCTTTTTCAATAGCAGTCACGTTCATCATGAATTCAAAACCTCTGTTTTCAACATCACCAGCATTAATAATCTTATGAGAATATCCTGAAGACGATGTCATTGGAACTGTTAAGATTTGGTTGAATGTATTCGATTGATACACCGTAAAGTCCATGTACACACGGTTATTAAAGAATCTCATCTCTGCACCCGCTTCTTTTGATACGGTTTCTTCCGGCATCAATCCTTCTAGTGGCATCTGTAAAGGAGCCTCTACCAAAGGACCACCTGCACCTTGTTGCACTCTGTAAGTACCTGCCAACATATATGGATCAGTATCATTACCCACTTTTGCAACTGCAGCTCTCACTTTCAAATACGTCATCCAATCTGGAAGCTTCGTATTCAAATCTTCCAGCATGTCGCTTACTACTAAAGAACCTGCAATTGATGGATAGAAATACGATCTGTTTTCAGCAGGAAGTGTCGACGACCAGTCATTACGTGCTGTCCAGTCTAAGAATACATAGTTTCTAAAGCTAAACTGACCAAAAGCGAAGACCGATTGGATCGATTTCTCGTAGAACGATTGTCTGTTCACAACGGCCATTGAGTTAGGAATTGACCATAATCCAGGTACAATTTGTCCGATACCTTCGTTACCCATTCCAGAACGCTGTTGATACATATTGTTGGCACCAATACTAGCACTCACACCCCAATCACCAAATTGTTTATTCGCATTTAGCATCACGTCCGAGTTCATTTCCATCACATTGTATTGATCAAGAATGTACTTCTTATCCGTCATAGTTTCGTTTGATGGAAGGTCTCTTGTCTCTCTTCTCTCTGCATAGTAATCCAAACCAGATTTAGCAGATAAACTCAACCAATCATTAAATTGATATCCAGCCGATAACATAGTTACGAAGCGATCTCTCTCTGCATTGTTTATTGAGGCATTATAATCTTGCCAGTAAGGGTTAATATATTGAGAAGATAATCCTGACCAGTTCAACTGATGACCGTACACTGGATGTATGTAATTGTTTTTGATATCGTTTGTCTGAATACTTCTTGGCATTTGAACAAACTGATTCACCGTACCATTATAACCTTGGGCAGGAGAACCTTCTTCTCTATGGCTGATGTAGTTAAACTTACCATTCAAAGTAAACTTATCTGTTTTTAAACCACCTTGGAAATCAATAGAGTTTTTATTTAGCGATTGAGATGGGAAAATACCATTCGTTCTTTGATCCATAAACGATACTCTGAAAGTTGCTAGATCATTACCACCAGAAACTGCCACGTTATTCGCTACAGAAGAACCTGTTTGGAAATAATCTTCCCATTGGTTATTCACAGAGTAAGGTGTTTGCAATGAAGGATCTACCCAACTTTGAACCATTTGTCCGTCCATTGGTGCTCCCCAGCTACCCATTGCATTTGTATCTACTTGTCCATTGGTACCTTGACCGTAAGTATCTTGCATATTGTAGAAAGATTGTACCTGCTCGAACATAACGTTGGCATTGTACTCTACCTTCACTCCTTTCTGTGCTTTACCTTTTTTAGTAGTAATGATAATCGCACCGTTTTGGGCACGAGAACCATATAAGGCTGCGGCGTTTGGTCCTTTCAGTACTGAAATACTTTCAATATCTTCAGGGTTGATATCAGATACACCACCATCGGCAATAGATCCACCCCATTCTGGTCCGTCATCTGGGTTAGAAATCTGATTCATACTCTGACTATTGATCGGCACACCATCCACTACCCAAAGAGGTTCGTTATTACCAGAAATTGAACTCGATCCACGAACACGAACAGATACTGATCCACCCAAACCACCAGATGGGTTCACTTGTACACCAGCAATCTTACCTGAAAGGTTCGCTCCAAGGTTAGTCGTTCTTGTATCAGTTAATTCATCTTGTTTTACTTCCTGAACTGAATAACCAATTGATTTCTTCTCTTTCTCAATACCAAATGCAGTAACCACCACTTCTTCAAGCTCGTCTACTTGTGGTTGCAATTTGATATTAATTACAGATTGTGTTCCTACTTTTACTTCCTGATCGATGTAACCAACGAAGCTAAATACAAGCACATCTTCATCAGAAACATTTAAATTGAACTTACCTTCTAAATCAGTAATTGCTCCTTTATCCCTTCCTTTTATCACCACGTTTACACCTGGCAATGGGAAATCTGTTTCATCAGTAATTGTACCTGATACTTGACGTTTCTCTTGATCTAAAGTCATTATAGAAACTTCGTTTTCAGCTACTGCTTTAAAAACCAGTACCTGATCACCGATGATTTTAAATGACAATCCCGTATCTCTTAAAACTGAGGTCATGATCTCCTCTATCGATGCCTCTTGATAATCAAAATCTGTCGTGAGTGCTACATTTACATCACTGGAATTGTAAAAAATCTTATAGCCCGTTTTTTCTCTTACCTCTTTAAAAGCAGATTTCAACGTCTGACCTTGCTCAAGGACTGTATCAAAGTCGTTGGCTAAAGTCGTTAGTGGGGCTCCCCCTAAAAGTGATGCTACCAATACCGAGGTAATAGCTTTCCTAGTACCAATTCGACAATTAGATTGGAATTGGCTCAAATTGTTAAAGTTCCATTTCATAACTATTCTTTTCTGATTAGCTGAAGTGTTGAATAATCAGAGCGATTAGGTTAAATAAGTAATAATTTAATCTTGCTCGTTAAGTTTAACAGGGGTTTCAATCGTTAGATATCAGTTAGTTTGAAACCGAAAGTGATGGCGGAACTACCTCCGCCAAGTGTAGTTTAGTAAATATTTACGATGTTATTCTTAATAGAATAATTGATGTTATTGGAGGATTTTAATAATGACAATACACTTTCGATATCATCATTTTTATCAAATTCTCCGCTAAATCTTTGTTGCTGCAACGTTTTGTTGTTATTGGTGATAACGACTCCATACCATCTCTCCAACTTCTTTTCAAGATCTGGGAAAGAAATATCATCAAAGAGTAAACTTCCTTTTGTCCATGCTACATAAGCCGAGGTATCCACTTCTTTTAATGTCCATTCTTTTCCTTTTAAAGTAAACTGATCGGAAGGCGACAATTCTGCTGTCTTTTTCCCTTGCATTTCGATGTTTACCTTACCACTCACCAAAGTCGTCTGATCAATGTTATCGGACATGTTATCTACATTGAATTTAGTTCCTAATACGACAATATCTGTCGATGTACTCTTTACTCTAAAAGGTTGTTGCTCATTTCTGCTGACATCAAAAAATGCCTCACCATTTACTTCCACTACTCTTTCTCTCTGACCTTTGAAAGAAGTAGGGAATTTGAATTTTGTTTCAGCAGAAAGCCAAACTTTACTACCATCTTCGAGTAATAATTTCACTCTTTTCCCTTTAGGAACAATCACTTCTGTATCTTCTAGTTTTCGATTATTGTAATCTAAAACGTTGATCGTAACTTCCTCATTTTTAATTGATGAAGATGCATCTGCGATTTGTTCCAAAGGAATAATATCTCCATCGTCTGTTGTCCAAACGACCTCTTGATGTCTTTCGATAGGTGAAGTAAAATTATGATTGGCATACATAAGAATACCCAATGTAATACAGGCTGCCACCGATGCTACTTTAAGCCATACGTTCCAAATAGCTTTAGGTGTTTTCTCAGGCTTTTTCTCTAAGAATGATTCCCAACCTTTGTGGGCATCAAACTCGGGAACATAATCGTCTAAATCATTCCAAGTGGCATTCAAGTCATGGTACCAAGCTTCGTTTTCTGGAGCAGCTGTTCTCCATTCTGTCAAAGCTTTTTCCTCCGAAGAGTTTGCCCTGCCTTGAATCCCTTTAAGGATAAGTTGTTCGATATGTTCTGTATTAGTTGTCATTTTCACATTTAAATCGGTTCAGCTTTTCAATTCCCTCACTTGAAAATCATATTTAACATTATTTTAGTTTTTAAATTACCTCACAGCTAAGGTCTTTTAGGCATTTTTTTAGTTGAACTAAACCTCTATATATCGCATTTTCAATCTGTTTAGGAGTTTTATCGAGTACCTCAGCGATTTCTCGATTTTTTTTCGATAAAAATTTAGCCATGTATAAAGGTTCACTGTATTGATCGGGCATAGCATCAAAACATTGATCGATTTGTGCATTTAATTCTTTCATTTCTAAAGTAGAATCGTTGTACTCTTTACTACCATAATAAGTAGATTCAATCTTATTCGCTTTTTCATGAACCAACTGATGATGTCTTACAACATCCAAACATTTAAACTTTACTGCACGAAAAATATATTGATCCGGCTGTGCAATATCAGCCAAAGTTTCGTGCTTCTCATACAATTGCACAAAAACTTCTTGCACTACGTCTTCGCTCAAATCTTTTGATTTCAGAAATTGGAAGGCATATGCACATAGGTGGGAATAATGCTTCAGGTAGAAATTCTTAAAGTTGGTTAGTTCGTTCATTGTAAACGTTAGTAATTCTATTGGCAGTAAATTATATATTATTTAAGTGATGAGTCATTTCAATAGCAAAATTAAAACTATTTTGATAAGTGTATTCACTACACACGTTAAAATTGTTTGAGTTTAAATTTATTAAGAGATCTTGATCTTTTAATCTCAAAATCTTTGTTCGAAAAAACAATTATTTTCAGTTATCATTAGAATCATTAATTTTAATAATGATTAAATTCTTCTACTTATGAATTGGATACTCTTAATTATTGCAGGGCTATTCGAAACAGCCTTTGCCGCATGTTTGGGTAAAGCCAAAGAAACCACTGGAACTGAAATGATCTATTGGTATATTGGTTTTGGAATTTGCCTTAGCATCAGCATGTTACTATTAGTAAAAGTGACCCAAGTATTACCCATTGGTACAGCTTATGGTGTATGGACGGGTATTGGTGCTGTGGGAACCGTAATAGTTGGTATTTTAGTTTTTAACGAACCTGCTACTTTTTGGAGGATATTCTTTATTTCTACTTTAATAGCTTCTATTGTCGGGCTCAAAGTAGTATCGAATTGATCTTTATAAATAATTAAATAAGCTTCATCATCAAAAGATTGATGAGAAAAAAGTGATAACTTAGAGTTGTAATTATTATTAGTACCAAGAACCTTTGGTAAACAAAATGAAACAACTCAAAACATCCCTATCTCACCTCATCCAACTGTCTGATTCCGAATTTGAATTTCTTGAAAGTAAATTAGTAAGACACGAATATAAAGCGAAGTCTATCATTGTCAACCAAGAGAAAATTGTCGATAGCATTTTCTTTATTGATAAAGGTTTACTTCGCACCTATTACCTTCAAGACAGCAAGGAAATCAATACATATTTTGCTTGTGAAGGTCAGTTTATTACGGTCTATTCAAGCTTTATTACTCAAACACCAAGTATTGAATTTTTAGAAGCCATTAACGATTGTGTGCTCTACTCTATCTCATTTGACACCATGAAAGCACTATATGCATACGATTCTAAATTTGAAAAATTAGGTAGAATTATCGCAGAGAAAAATTATTTATGCATTATCGATAGAACAAGAAAAATGCAAAGCTTAACTGCTAAAGAAAAGTATCTTGATTTTATCGATAGTCATGATAAAAAGATTGTCACAGGAGTACCTCAACATCAAATTGCTACTTATTTAGGTATTGCCCCCGAATCGTTGAGTAGGGTGAGAAAGCAAATCGCCACTTCTTAACAAAAGTCAATGCAGAACAATTTTCATCGCCCTTAATTTGTGTATCATTCAACGTAAACGATGACAAATTATGATGACAAAAAAAGTAACTTTCTCTTTCCTTATTGCTGTTTTATTATTTATCGGGAACTTCGTTTTCCAAGCATGTTCTATTCAACCTTTGGCTTGGACGCCACCTCAAAAACCAGAACTCAAAGGCAGTTTAAAAGAAAACGATTTATTGGCTTCAACAGAATGGATTGATTTAAACGGTTGGTATGGTCCCGAAGATATTGCTGTAGATCAAGATGGAAATCTATATTGTGGTGCCCATGTTTCTGCAACTGATTTTACAGATGGAAGGATTCTAAAAATTGATACATTGGGTGAAGTATCAGAATTCTGTAACCCTCACAATTGGGTAACTGGTTTGGACTTTGATGCTGAGGAAAATCTTATTGCTTGTATTCCAAATATTGGATTAGGTAGTATTGATAAAAACGGGAAATTGACTGTCCTGACCGAAAAGGATGAAAATGATAATCCATTTCTAATGCTAAATGATGTTGATATAGCTCAAGATGGTAATATCTACTTTTCTAATACTTCTTCTAAGGTAAAATTCAGCCGTAAACATGCGCGAAAAATTATTTTTGAAGTAAAGCCCGATGGTGGACTTTATCGATATAACCCCTCTACAAAAGTAACACAAACACTCATCGATGGTGCTTATTTTGCAAATGGTGTGGCCGTATCTCAAAATGATGATTTCGTTTTACTGGTGGAATTAACTAAATACAGAATCATCAGGTATTGGCTAAAAGGAGATAAAAAGGGAACTATCGATATTTTTATAGATAATTTGCCAGGTCTTCCAAATGGAATTGCAAAACGATCTGATGGTAGTTTTTGGGTGGGTTTTACAACGAGAAGAGACGATACATTAGATAAGTTTCAACCGAAACCCTTCATGAAAAAACTTATTTATGCTACTCCATTATGGTTACAACCGAAACAAGAATCTTTTGGTATGATCATGCATTTAAGTGAAGAGGGTAAAGTCATCAAAACATATTATGAACCGACAGGTGAAATTGTTTCTGAGGCAAGTTCTGTAGAGGAACACAATGGATATTTATATTTGGGAGGTGATTTAACTGATCATATTGGGCGATATAAATTGGTTGAATAAAAACTATTGTTCCATTAATAATAGAATATTTAAAATCATATGGTAAATTGATTTATCAACCATATGATTTTAAATTATTATTCCATGCAAGACAATTTCAGAGTCGTTTTTCTAGGTGCTACAGGAGCTGTAGGTTCTCAAGCTTTAAAACAATTACTAAGCTTTAATAATGTATCGAGAATTTTATCTTTGGGAAGAAGACCTGTAGAAATTGATACTATTCCGACATATTTAGAACAAGTAAAAATCGATATACATCAACCTTCTTCTTATGCAGATCAGGTACACGATTGTGATATTGCCATTTGTACTTTAGGGGTTGGAGAATCCACTAAAGTCTCTAAAGAAGAATTCATTGCCATTGATAAAACAGCAGTAATCAACTTTGCTAAAATATGTAAGGACAATGGAGTTAAACATTTTCATTTGTTGGCCTCTGTTGGAACTAATAGTAAATCGATGAATTACTATATGCGTACCAAAGGAGAACTTATTGATGAATTAACGGCACTAAATTTCGATAGCTTAAGTATCTACCAACCTTCCATGATTTTAACTCCAACCAACAGGTATGGTATAGTTCAAGGTATCTTTTTAGTAGTTTGGCCAAAATTGGATTTTATCTTCCAAGGAAGTGCAAGAAAATATAGAGGAATAAAAGTAGATCTATTAGGAAAGTCGATGGCCAATAATATATCAAATACTCGAAGAGGAGTTGAATTCTTAACTTATGATGACTTTATACGACTTCAGAAATAATCACTCTACTTTTTTATTTTAATTAATATGATTAGCGTTTCATCAAACTATGTTCTTATAATATGTTTTTGCGACATAATTGCATTTACAAAATTATAGATCTACATTTACGTCAAGAACATCTATGAAACTCTAAACACTATGAAAAATAAACTCCCTGTTACCGTACTAAGTGGATTTCTTGGCGCAGGTAAGACTACCCTACTTAATCATATTCTTCATAATAAAGAAAGTTTAAAAGTCGCTGTTATTGTAAATGATATGAGTGAAGTTAATGTGGATGCTGAATTAGTTAAAAACGAAAATACATTATCAAGAACGGAAGAAAAATTAGTCGAAATGAGTAACGGTTGTATTTGCTGTACTCTTAGAGAAGATTTGATGGTCGAGGTAGAACGCCTGGCAAAAGAAGATCGTTTCGATTATTTATTGATAGAAAGTACAGGCATTAGTGAACCCGTACCTGTTGCACAAACATTCTCATTTATTGATGAAGAAAATGGTATTGATCTTTCTAAGTTTAGTTATATCGATACGATGGTAACAGTAGTAGATGCTTTCAATTTCTTTAAAGATTTTGGAAGTCCAGAAACGCTGATGGATAGAGAATTAACCGATATAGAAGGCGATTTTAGAACGATTGTGAATTTATTAACGGATCAAATTGAGTTTGCCAATGTGATCTTGTTGAATAAAACGGATTTGGTGAATAAAGAACATTTGGGAGTTTTAAAAGCTGCAGTTCAAAAGTTAAATCCTTCAGCTAAAATCATTGAAACAAGTTATAGCAAAATTGAACCAAGAGAAATATTAAATACAGGATTATTCAATTTCGAAGAGGCCGAACAAAGTGCTGGATGGATAGAAGAATTAAATAAGGAAGAACATACTCCCGAAACAGAGGAATATGGAATCTCTTCTTTTGTCTATAGAAACAATAAACCTTTTGATCCCAATCGTTTTTGGAATTTTATTCAACATCAATTCCCTAGCACAATAATTCGAAGTAAAGGATTGTTTTGGTTGGCCTCTAGGCCAGAACAAGCTATCGTTTGGAGTCAGGCAGGAGGATCTCTAAAAGCGGATAGTGCTGGAGTTTGGTGGAGTAATATGCCTCTAGAAAAGAGATTAAAATATGTAGCGTTTCTTGAAAACCGTCAGCAAATAGAAGATGGTTGGGACGAATCGTTTGGAGATAGAAATAATGAAATTGTATTTATTGGTCAGGATATGAACGAAGGTCAAATACGATACGATTTAGACAATTGCATAGTTACAGAAGAAGAACTCAGCTTTGGCAATTGGAAAAAAGGCTACGTGGATAGTTGGCCTGTCGAAAGAACTTATGCATTAGATTCATAACTTTTACCTAAAGCTTTCTCAGATCATGTATTTGGGAAGGCTTTTTTATTTTATCAGACTTTTGATGTATTATTAATTAGCAATATATTTAATCTTAATTTTTGCTAACTTAACTATGAAACTCAAACAATACTTAGGCATCTTAACCGGAGCCTTATATGGATTACTATTGCGATTATTTTTTGATCCATCAGAAGACATAGAAATATTTAAATATTACAGTATCAATAGTATTTCTTTTTTTTGGATTGTTCCTATTATAATCTCTGTTATTCCACTTCTTATCGGTAGAAAAGAAGTATTATTATCAAAATGGAAAACTATTGTTTATCCTGTATTGAGTCAGATACTCTTTTTTATTATCACTTTATCACAGGGAATTGAAGATTGGCTTTGTATTTTAATTCTAGCCTTTCCATTTATATTAGTAGCAGGCTTAGTTGGATTATTGATTACTCCATTACTCAAAAAGAAGTATCACAATAAATTATATTCTATAATTTTTTTACCATTGATATTTAGTCCAATTGAATCAATAATACCCAATAACACCAAAACGTATGATGTTGAGTCAAGTATCATTATAGAAAAAACTAAAAGTGAAGTTTGGGCGAATCTAATAGAAGTACCTGAGATTCTAGAAGATGAATATCAAAAAGGGTTCTTTAATTATATTGGCGTACCTCGACCAATAAAATCCGAAATTAAAACAGTAAATGGTAAAGAATATCGAATAGGTTATTTTTCTGATGATTTAGAATTATACGAAAGTATTTCTAACATAAATTATCTAGAAAATGTTTCATTCGATATTCATATCAATGATTCGAAACTGAGGAATACACCAACAGATCATCATATTCTTAAAAGCGATTATTTTACCTTTCAAAACATTAAATATGAGTTGATACATCTTTCAGAAAATAAAACGAAATTGATATTAAGTTGTAAATATTCTATCAATTCTAAAATGAACATTTATGCTAATTTTTGGGCTGAACAAATCATTGGTGATTTTGAAGAAAGATTATTATCCTCTCTAAAATATAAGCTTGAAGATTAAGTTGAAAGTATGTTAACCTTAGCATTTATTGATGCGACGGTATTGCACTTATGTTATTATAGGTCTACATTTATTCTCTGAATACATTTCTTATACTATTAAAACCTAAATGAAGGAGCTGAAAACAACTAAGAATAAAGGTAGAATTACATCTATAGATGTGCTAAGAGGATTGGTTATTGTTATCATGTTATTAGATCATGTTAGAGAACGATTCTTTTATTATTATCCCGTCTCAGACCCAATTGATATCAATGAAACAAGTCCTGGATTATTCTTCTCTAGAATATTAACTCACCTTGCTGCTCCCATATTTGTATTTCTAACTGGCTTATCAGCTTGGCTATATGCAAATCCTAGAGGAAAGGATCCAAGATCGGCTAGCAGCTTCTTATTTAAAAGAGGCTTGTTCCTTATTTTCATAGAAATAGCCTTCATTAATTTCTCTTGGTTTGGTGAATATCATACCTTATACCTTCAAGTAATTTGGGCAATTGGTGTAAGTATGATAACACTTGCTGCATTATCACACCTCCCTTATAAAGTAATTGGTATTTTGGGTTTCCTAATAGTATTTGGACATAATGCACTTACGCCTATTCATTTCTCTCCTGATGAATTTGGATATACTTTATGGGCTATCCTACACGATAGAGGTTTTATTTTCCCGAATGAACTTTTGAAAATCAAAGCCTCCTACCCTGTTTTACCTTGGATTGGTGTTATATTATTAGGGTATTTTGCTGGGCCAATTTTTGGAGAAAAATACTCACCTAAAGATCGAATTAAAACACTTCAATTCATTGGAGTTGGTAGTTTGGGACTTCTATTAATTCTCCGTGGATTTAATCTATATGGAGAAACATTACATTGGGAAACTCAAGATACAATTTTAAAGACAGTCATGGACTTTGTCAATTTCACAAAATACCCTCCTTCTCTAGATTTTCTGTTGTGGGGAATTGGTTTTGGATTATTGATATTATCATTCCTTGAAAACAAACAAAATAAAATAACGGATGCTTTAAAGACTTTTGGATCTGCTCCTATGTTTTTTTACATCCTACATCTTTACGTTCTTTTGATATTGTATAAAATTGCCGTGGCTATCTTTGGTATCCCTGAAGGAAAATATCTAAGTTTTAATCACCTTGGTTATGTTTGGGTTTCTACTGTGGTATTAGCCACAATACTATATTTCCCAACAAAGAAATTTGGTGATTATAAAAGAAAAAGTAATTCAAAGTGGTTGAAGTATTTTTAGAAATACTTCAACTTTTAATCTATTCTAAATGACTCAATATAAAACTGACATTCTAAACAATATCTGTTATACCGATTTGGTTTATGGCAGAATCAATAAGAAACTAAGTATAAATTTATCGAATGATGAGGTGGAAAAATTTGTACTTATGATCATCAAAGAATCTGATGAAAAGGACTTTATAAAAAAAGGAAAGAACATCTATGTTCATCATTATCAGAAAAAAGTAAGGCTCACTATAAATTCTTATAATTTCAGAATTATAACTGCAGATATTCTAAATTCATGATACGATTTAATCATAAATAAACAACCCAGGAATGACCCTAGGTTTACAGTATTGTAAAATTTCTAGATAAAGGTTACTTTTAAACTCCACTATTCTTAGTGTTAAGCGTTAGCGTCACTAAGAATTTAGCATTGTAAAAGTCTCCAGACTTATAACTATTCTTTCTAAAAAAAAATATCAAATTTTTAGTAATAAGTCGAAGACTTATACAAATTTTCAGTTCTTAGTGACGCCTATCGGCTTAACACAAAGAACAGTGATCTATATAATATATTATTGTTTTAACTTTTTTTTACCCGATTTAAAATCTTTTGAAATAACCATTCGATCATATTCATCACCCAAAACAGTATAAGCTACATACGTCAACTCATTTTCTTCTATGGTAATGACTTGATAAAATTGAGTCTGTTCACCAGATTTGTCCAATTCATAACCATCCTTTTTATACGTTTTCATTTGTTCTGTATCTAATTCATATTGTTTTGGTCCACTTACCGATGTAACATATACTGTTTGAAGATCTGTCGATTTTTTTGTGGTACGTACCGGTACATGTCCTCTAGCATAGGTATGATCATGACCGTTCAATACAAGGTCGACATTATATTTATCCAAAAGAGGTTTCCAATGATCTCTTGCGTATTGGAAATTACGGCCTTTTGCAGGAGCAAATACAGAATGATGACAAGTGATGATTTTCCATTTTGCAGTACAATCTTTTAATTGATCTTCTATATACTTTGTTTGTTCCTCCAATTTGTCATTAGAGTTTAACACAATAATTCTCACATCTTGATAATCGATGGTATATACAGTTTCATGCAGTTCTTTTGATAAACTTTCCTCAACTGGTAACGTAAATTGAGGTCGCCATTGAATGGATAGTTGCTTGGGTTCATTTTTAGCTAAAGATCTAAACTCATGGTTGCCTACGACGGGTACTGCTGTCCATTGACTATGGATAAAACCACCTGCTTTATACCATTCAGCCCACTCTTGATCTTGATGGGCTTTGTTTATCAAATCTCCTGCATGAACCACAAAAGACGCATTTGGAGCTGTTTGATACGCTTGTCGAATTACTCTAGACCAATGTTCTAGAACATCGTTTTGAGCATCTCCAAAATATACAAACTGTGTGGGTGCATATTCATTTTTTGCTGTTCTAAATTGAATCCATTCCGACCAATGTTCTTTGCCATCACCCACTCTGTAAACATATAAAGTATTTGGTTTTAGTTGATCAAATACCACACTATGATAATGAACAATTAATGATTTATTTCCTTTATACTGTCCTAAATCAAACTCTTCTGTTTTGGCTGTAAGCCTTTCAGCATCGTCAACAAATTTAGAATTCACGGTGGCTTCGGCTATTTGTGCTACAGCATTTTTGATCGTATTATCCGTTCTCCAAGTTACAGCTCTACTTGTGGCGGGGTTACCATTAAACGTAAGAATAATTCTATCTGGATCTTTACTTGGTTTTTCCCAATGATGTAAACCATCGTGATCATGATCATGTGGCGGATGCCCGATTATATTGGATATTAAAAGGATGGATAGAATTAGTGTAAAAAGAGTTTTTAGTTTCATGAATAGGTATTTTATAATTAAATCATACAAATTTATTATATCGTATTAATATATAATTAACGCATAGTTTAAGGTTATATTAAGTTTCTAATTCATGGGTATACTTTTTGATATTTGTTTATCAAATTAAACTCCAATTTCATTGATATTTGATTTCCATGCTTATACAATCTATCAAATTAAAACTTCTTTTTTTTCTTTTCAGTTTTGTAATCACAGTTCAAAGTTACGCTCAAGATTATAAAGCCATACAAATTGATTTAGAAAAGATCGCTCAAGAAAATATAGAAATTAGAAATCAAGTGGTACCCACAATGAGAAAATATGGCTATGCTTCTTTTAAAATGGACTCTCTGAATACGGAAATCCAAAAGTTTGATTCCATGGCTTTATCAAAAGCAACTTTTATTATTGATACTTACGGATGGTTAGGAAAAGACAAAATCGGTGATACCGCAAATCAAGCTTTATTCACCATCATACAGCATGCACAAGATAAAGAAATAAGGATGAAGTATTTTCCATTATTAGAATCATCCGCCTTAAAAGGTGAATCCGAACTATGGGAAATGGCTAGTATGAAAGATAGAATGTTAGTGGAAAATGGAGAAAAACAATTATATGGGACCCAATCAAAATTGGTGGATGGAAAAGTAGAATTGTATCCTGTTGAGGATGCAGAAAACTTGAATAAAAGACGTAGAAAGGTGGGAATAAAGAAGATGAAGTCTAGTGAGATAAAAGAAATTTTATTGAATAATTAGTTGATAATCATGTTCTACTTTATTATAATTCTATTTGGCTACAATTGTTATATTTATGAAAATGGATTTTAGGTTTTATTCAGTAGATATTTATGTCGAAAAAATTAATCATATTTTCAATTGTATTATTAATTAGTAATGCTGTTTTTTCTCAAGAATTTGATGAAATTTCAAAAGCATACTTTCCTGATCAAGAGGTTGTAGATAATGCTGAATCTCAAGTTCAAACATCCCTACTACAGCTTCAAGATAGTCTAGAATTTAATAAAAGAGCAGTTAAATTACGAAAATTTGACCTTGACCTTAGAATTGACTTTTCGGATAAAGAAATACAAAAAAAATATATAAAATCAATTAAGAACAATGAGCAAATGATGACTTATAAATATGTTCATCAACCATATAAAACCGGAGTGGGGTATGTTATTACTTATTCCTTTGATCAATATGGTAATATCATGAATAAGGAAATAGCTCTAATGATAATATATTCCTGTAATGTCAATTAAGCCAAATAAATAATTTTTTTATGAACTACTTCAAGCAAACAAAAGATTTAGTACTCATATCCATAATGAACATAGTAATCTTTACTTTTTTTAGTTTCATTAATGGCATTCAATTACACTATATAATAATATTATCAATGGTTCAAATTATTATAATTATGCCAATTTTAATATTATTTAAAAATTATAGTAAGAACTGTAATACAAGCAGCTTGAATTTATCTAACAATCAAATTATCATTCAATCAAAAACTAATAAAAAATATATAATAGATTATTCAGATATTGAGGAAGTAAAATTAATTCTTCAATTACATCATAGAAAAGATGAGTTTCTTGGTCGATCAAGATGGATGCCTTTCTCAAGTTTTGGTTTTCTAATTCTTTATGCCTCAAATAAGAAATTCGTTGTAAATAAAGACCATATTATTGGTTCTCTGAATAACTTTAAAAAAATGAAAATAGATTATATTTTCTTCCCCTATATAAGCAAGTCTATTCTTAGAAGTCAAAAAGAAATTCATGAAAGAAAAACAAATAAGATAAAGTCTAAAATCTATCATTTTATGAAAGTCCATGAGAAATTATCTGTTGTTGAACTTCAAAATAATATCAATAAAGGAAAAAAATACTATGACAAAGAAGCTATTATTGCAATGGAACTTTTGCTTGAAAAGAAACATAATATAAGTTCAAACTAGATATAAACTATTCAAAAAATACTAACTATAACTCTTCATGAAAAACCTAATAACTATCTTCTTTCTAATTCTTAATACTCACGTATGTGAAGCTCAAGAATTAGACAGCAATATTAGAAAAAACATTATTTCTACTGAATTCGCAGGTCCCTTTGTATTAGGATATGGTGTACATTATGAAAGATATTTGATGTATCAATCACATATAAGATTCTCTTTAAGAACTGGTGCTGGGGTAATCGATTCTTCTAAGAAATGGTCAACTTACTTTGGGGGAAGTTTGATCATTAAAGACACAAAATAATTCCCCCTTAAACCTCTTCATAAATTAAGATCTAAGGGGGATCTTTTGATAGGTTTCAACCTATCAAAATAAACTATATCACCAACCCATGACTTCAGTTATGGGCTAGTCCAAGTAATTGATTTTATTTAAAACTTACTTCACCTCAAAACCACTCTCCAATCGAATATCATCAGATGCAGCACCGACCATTATTTTGAACTCACCAGACTCAACAACACGTTTCATCTGTCTGTTCCAAAGACTTATGTCGTCAGGTGTTAAAGTAAGAGATACTTCTTTTGTTTCTCCTGCTTTAAGATCTACTCTATCGAATCCTCTTAACTGCATAATTGGAGTTGCAACAGAACTCACTACATCCTGAATATATAACTGAACCACCTCTGTACCTTCAGTAGATGATGTATTTTTCACCTTAAACCTAACGGTGATATTCTCATCTTTATCAATTTGTTTATTTGATAATGATAGATCCGAATAGTCAAATGAACTATAGTTCAATCCATGACCAAAAGCAAAAAGTGGTGTACTCTTTTCATCCACATAGTGGTGTGATGATGATCTCTTGTGGTTATAATATAATGGTAATTGTCCTTCACTTCTTGGGAAAGTAATTGGTAGTTTTGCTGAAGGATTTACTTTTCCAGTAATAATATCTACTGTTCCTTGTCCACTTAACTCACCAGCATACCATGTTTCCAAAATAGCATCTGCCTGTTCAACTTCATCGTTAAGAACTAATGGGCGACCATTCTGAAGTACCAAAATAATTGGAGTTCCGGTAGCATGAACAGCCTCAATTAAACCTTTATGATAAGTGCTTACTTCTAGGCTTGTTTTATCAAGTCCCTCCCCTGATTCTTCAAGAGATTCTCCAACCACTACTACAGCAACATCAGCTTTTTTCGCTTCTTCAACAGCTTCTTCATACATTGAGAACTTACTTACTTCAAAATCAGGTTTTACTCTCCAACGAAGACCAATTCCATTTGAATCTACCAAGCCAGCATGTTCCATTCTAATTTTGTATTTTTGTCCTTTTTTGAGAGAAATTGTGCGTGTACGAGTAAGATTCCATGATTCTGCATTCCAGCAATCGATAAATAAAGAGTCTTCTAAGAAAAGTCTACCATAATCATCGGCAACTAATGCAAAAGTATATTCACCATCATATTTTGGTACAATATAGCCTTCGTATTTTGTCGAATAATTTGATGCACTTACGCCAGCCGCGGGGCTTAAATTATGCCAATTGCGAATCAACTCAGAAGTTACTTCGGTAACTACAGCTTTACCAGTTAAATCAGGTGAATTAAAAAACTGTCTTGTTAAGCCACCTTGCTGACCATCAAAAGTATATAATACATCTGCATCGATGTGTTCAAAGGCATTGGCTGGAAGTTTTGGGTTGACAAATTTTATATCGTAATCAGTATTCTCAAATGCTTTTACAATGGATACACCTTCCAATTCTTTAGGAGAATAGCCTCCTAAATTTACTTCATCAGCCATTTGTCCAAGTACTGCGACTTTCTTTACTTCTTTACTTAATGGTAAAATTTGGTTCTTGTTTTGAAGCAGTACAATTGATTTATGTGCAGATTCTAAAGCCAATTCTTGATGTTCTTCACAGTGGTAACGTTGGTCTTTTAAACTCTCATCGATATATGGATTCTCAAACAATCCCAATCTGAATTTCACATACAATACACTTGCTACTGCTCGGTCTACATCGGCCATAGCTAAAGTTTTGTCATCAATAGCTTCTCTTATAGATTGTTCAAAAACTTCATGAGAGTAATCATAAAATTGCATATCTAAACCAGCTTTGATAGAATTTGTAATGGCCTCTTTTGGCGTTGCTGCTGTAAAATGACTATTCTGTTGTTTTGCTATAGCTCCTAAATCAGAAATTACCATTCCTTTAAAGCCCCACTCCTCTCTCAGGAGATCATGTAATAACCATTTATCAGCTGCTGCAGGAATACCATCCCATTCATGATACGCAGCCATTGCTCCTAAAGCTTCTCCTTCTGTAAATGCTTTTTCGAAAACATATAAGAAATTGGTTCTTGCTTCTCTTTCTCCAATATACACTGGAGATGTATTGCTACCTCCTTCCGGTATACTGTGAATACCAAAGTGTTTTGGTTCAGCTACAATAGCATCATCTTTCGTTAGATCATCTCCTTGCATACCTTTAATGATAGCCACACCATTTCTTGCCGCTAAATAAGGATCTTCTCCATAAGTTTCTTGCACACGGCCCCAACGAGGTTCCCTGCCAATACCTAACACTGGTGAAAGCACCATATGTACACCTACAGATCTAGTTTCTCGTGCCACAGCATGACCAATTTTATTCATCAAAAGAGTATCCCACATACTCCCCATTCCGATAGGAACAGGAAATGCTGTCGACTTCTTCCCTTGATATCCATGTAAAGCTTCTTCGATGAAGAGTACTGGAATCCCTAAACGCGTTTTTTCAACAAAATATTTTTGTAATGCGTTAGATAATTTGGCGTTTTCAGGATAATAATCGTGTACCGAACCAACACTTTTATCCCCTAACAGTGCTTTTACTTTTTTCTTATCTAAAACACCATCAACAGAAATGTCTCCTCCCGAGTACATATCAAGCTGTTGAATTTTTTCGTCGAGGGTCATACGATTGACCAGATCATCTACTCTTTCGTTAATTGGTAGTTTTGCATTTTTGTATGCAGGGTTCTTATTATTTATTCCTGCAGAAATAAGGAATAATGATATACATAGGATGAAGTACCTCATTTCATTTAGGTTTAATTACCCACTGAGTAAGTGAGCTTTATTTAGAGTTAATTATGTGTATTCTCATCAAAATAGACTATTTGATGTTGATGATCAAAAGTAATTTGAACACTAATTTTTTTTGATGACAGAAATTATCTTTCATTTTCTTTATACCTAAAAAACTATAATGAATTTGATAAGTTATACAGGTATTGAATTTTATTTACATTGTTACTTTTTTACCTTGTAAGTGATCAATACAAATGAATTAAAAACCATTCAATACAATATTAATTTAAACTATAAATCAGATTATTTTTTATCAATCTTTCTCTATGATCTGATCCATTTAAACTTCAATTCATGAAAAAATTTAAACTATTGCTCCTTTCAGCACTCATTATTTTTTCTTGGCATTCATCTTATGCTCAAAAGAAGAAAAAGGCTGTTAAAGCAAATCAACCATCTCTTGATACTCACCTATTTGATAGTCTTACTTTTCGAAGTATCGGCCCCGCATTTATGTCGGGTAGAATTGCCGATTTAGCCATCGATCCCATCAACGAAAACATTTGGTATGTAGCAGTTGGTTCAGGTGGAGTATGGAAAACTGTCAATGCGGGAACCACGTTTGAGCCTATTTTTGATAACCAATCGGTATATTCGATAGGATGTGTGACTATTGACCCCAACTCCCCTAATACTATTTGGGTAGGAACAGGAGAAAATGTAGGCGGTAGACACGTTGCTTTCGGTGATGGTATTTACAGAAGTCAGGACAGTGGAAAAACCTGGGAAAATATGGGTTTGAAAAACTCAGAACACATTTCGAAAATTATTGTTCATCCAGATAATTCTGATGTTATCCTTGTCGCTTCACAAGGTCCCCTTTGGAGTGAAGGTGGTGACAGAGGATTTTTTAAATCTAAAGATGGTGGTAAAATTTGGACCAAAACACTTGGTGATGATGCTTTCACAGGAGTAACTGATATGGTTTCTGACCCTCGTAATCCAAATAGAATTTATGCGGTGACTTGGGAACATCATAGAACAGTGGCTGCTTGGATGGGTGGTGGCGAAAAATCTCGCCTCTATGTTTCTGATGATGCCGGTGATTCTTGGAAAATGTTGACTTCAGGTCTTCCTCAAGGTAAATGGGGTAAAACAGGTTTGGCTATTTCTCCTCAAAATCCAGATGTATTGTATGCTGCTATTGAATTGAACCGTAAAAAAGGCGGTGTTTGGAGATCTGAAAACAGAGGTGGTCATTGGACTAAAATGTCTGATGTAGTTTCTGGAGGTACAGGTCCTCATTATTATCAAGAAATCTATGCCTCTCCACATAAATTCGATCGTCTCTATTTCATGAATAACGCTTTAATGAAATCCGAAGATGGTGGTAAAACTTTCGAATATATGGACGAAACAGCTAAACATGGCGATAGTCATGCGATGGCATTCAAAGCTTCCGATCCAAATTACATTCTTGTAGGAACAGATGGAGGCGTTTACGAAAGTTTCGATTTGGGAAGTACATGGAGATATATGGAAAACATTCCAGTGACTCAATTCTATAAAGTAGCCGTGGACGATACATTCCCATTCTATAATGTATATGGTGGCACTCAAGATAACAGTACAGAAGGTGGTCCATCTAGAACCATGAATCACCATGGTATTCGTAATGCCGATTGGAAAGTAGTCTTGAATTGGGATGGTCACCAACCCGCTACAGAACCTGGCAACCCAGATATTATGTATGGCCAACGTCAGCAAGGTACTTTATCAAGAATTGATTTGAAATCAGGAGAAGTCATTGATATTATGCCTCAACCAGCAGCCGACGAAAATTATGAGCGTTACAATTGGGATGCACCCATTTTAGTATCTCCTCATCAACCTTCAACCATCTATCATGCCTCTCAGCGATTATGGAAATCGACTGATCGTGGTGATTCTTGGACGGCTTTGTCAGAAGATTTAACTAGAAATGAAGAACGAATTGCTTTGCCTATTATGGGTGGTGTGCAAAGTTGGGATTCTCCTTGGGATATCTATGCAATGTCTAACTTCAGTACGATTACCTCAATTGCTGTATCACCAAAAAATGAAAAAGTTATTGCAATAGGTACAGATGATGGTTTGATTCAGTTTACTTCTGATGAAGGACAGACTTGGAAGAAGATTGAGGCAAGCACTTTGGGGGTTCCTAAACGTTCGTACATAAATGATATTAAAGCCGATTTATTTGATGAAAACACATTCTATGTAGCATTAGATAACCACAAAGAAGGTGATTACAAACCGTATTTATTAAAGACGACAGATAAAGGAAATTCATGGTCGAAGATTCAAAATGGTTTTGGTGACAAAAACCTGGTTTGGCGAATCGTTCAGGATCATGTATCAAAAGATCTTTTGTTTGCAGGTACCGAATTCGGTGTTTATTTCAGTAATAATGCGGGTGATTCATGGACAAAATTAAATGGTGGAATTCCTACTATATCATTTAGAGATTTGGCTATTCAAAGAAGAGAAAATGATTTGGTTGCTGCTTCATTTGGCCGTGGTTTCTATATTTTAGATGATTACACAGCACTTCGTGATGTCAAAGAACAACAAATCGAACAGACTGCTTCTTTGTTTGCTCCAAGAAAAGCTTGGTGGTACATCCAAAAATCAACCGTAGACTTTGATGATAAACGAGGTACCCAAGGTAGTCAGATGTACGTTGCCGATAATCCTGATTTCGGTGCCACTTTTACTTATTATTTAAAAGAATCCATCAAAAGCTTAGAGGAAATCAGAGTTGAATCAGAGGCGGTTGCCGGAGCTCAATTCCCGGGCTGGGAAGCTTTAGAGACAGAAAAAAGAGAGATGAAGCCGTTTGTCTATTTGGAAATCAAAGACCAAAACGGAAGTATCATTAATAGAGTGAAAGCCACTAATGCTAAAGGATTCCATAGAGTGACTTGGGATTTAAGAGTCGGCGGAACTGGTACAATCACTTTAGATGGAAATGAAGAACAATTGCATTCTTTCTTAGCTGCACCTGGAAAATATACTGCTTCTTTACATTCTTTCGAAAGTGGTAAAACCAATACATTAACGGAACCTGTGGAAGTAGTGGTCGAACGTCTTGGTGAAACGGCATTAGAAGGTAAAAGCATGGATGAAGTAGTTGCATTCTGGAGAAAATATGAGCAACTGACTCGTGATGTCAACAAATTATCGATTCAGTTATCGAATACTCAAAAAGCGAGTGAGAAGCTATTTACAGCTACTTTAAATTCTTCTTTAAACGACAATATCATCGAACGTATTTCGAATGTGAAACTATCTTTGGATCAATTGGATTCTCAACTTTTTGGCAACCCTGCTAAGAATGAAGTGGGAGAAAAAAGTAAGACAACGATTGGTGAAAGACTTTTCGCTTTAAATAGAGGCATTTCTATGTCGACTTATGGTCCAACGCCTACCCATCTACAAACGGTAAAAATTATCGAAGATGAGATGAAAATGATCAATGAGAAATTGGCTCCTTTAAAGAAGGAAGTCAAAGAAATTGGCATGATGGTGATGCAAGCGAATGGTGCTTGGATTGAGGGAATGGAATAAAAAACTGTATCAAAAGCCCCGGAATTCTCTTATGGATAAAACAAGTAAATCAATATTTATTTTATCCAATTTTCTAGAATATGGGTAGATATCTATTTTAAAGATAAATATCGGTTAGTTTAACATGTTAAGGATGGATGAATTCTTATGTATTTCAATCATCCTTGACGCGTTATTTATTAATCTCTAGCGATATAGAAACTATGTCCAGCAAGCTATATAATTACTTTGATAAGCCTTGTTATTCTTAATTACAGCAAACATCCTTTTTATCATTTTAGCTCGTAAATTATTAATTGCCGTCATTTTATTTTTCCCTTCACTAATTTTTCGTTGGTAATACGTCTGAAATTCACCCTCTATTTGGATGGCAGATACAACCCCCATATGGATATTGCTTTTAAGTGATAACTTTGACCGTTTTGACACCTTATTTTTAGACCGAATACTCGTTCCTGAGACATATCGGAATGGAGCAACTCCAACATAGGAAGCAAATTGACGTGCATTGTCAAATTTCTTAAAACCTAGGGTAGCAATTATTACATCTAGTGCAATTTTAGGACCTACACCTGGTATTGTTTTTAGAAGGTTTAATTGATGTTTCAATACCTTGTCATTTTTAACTATCTGATCTATTCTCTTGTCTATCGCATCTAAATTTTCTTTTAAAGCTTTGAGTATTTTATTATATCTTTTAACTCGATCTTTATACTCACTTTCTTCTACATAATCTTTATGATCAGTAATTTGTGCTTTAAATTTCTGTTGCTCACTTACAATTAGATCTCTTTCTGAATTCAAATATTTTAATGTAGAAAGACTGGTCGAACTTAGCTCACATAGTTTTGCTTTATCAGAATTTCTGTAGCCATAATCAGCAAGTCTTTGTGCATCTATTTGATCATTTTTTCCTTTGGTAAATCCTTTACTAAGATGAAATTGATTAGGGCACTCAATCCATAAATTATAGCCTTCTTCAACTAAACTCCAAATTAAAGGATTAGTATAAAGTCCTGTATTCTCAGCCACGATTAATACATCTTCTTTTGATAGGTCATATTCTTTAAATAAAGTTTTGAAACAAGTGGAAATATGCTTTTTAGTATTACCACATTTTCTCATAATGAACTTCGAAGGACTTAACTGTAAAGCGATGTCTAATGTTAATTTACTTACATCAACCCCAATTACTTTTTTGTAAATCATTTTGTATCTTCGTTTTAATTAGGAATTAGGGTATTCAGAACTTCCCTACCAACCTTAACGGGTTGAAGCATTCTCTTATTTAGGTTTGGTTCTGATTAAAAGAAATAAGTCCAAGAATTCCTGTAGAGTTACAGCTCTATTCATTCCGATGGTTCACTTATTTCTTTTACCCTAGTTTTAAAATAACCTTTATCTAGAAATTTTACAATACAGTAAACCTAAGGTTCATTCCGGGGTTTTTGATACAAGTAATTATTTTTTAGGTTTTGCAGAAGATTTCATCTCTAATACTCCACCTTTAATATACTCAGACCAAGGAAGGAAAACACTTTCTAAACTTTCCCCATTCCATTCAGCCGATTTGATATATCTATTTTTAGTAGGATCACCTTTGATCTTGATCACTACTTCTTCCCCTTCATAAAACTGCTTATCTAAAGAAATTTTTACTTCTTCAAATTGCGGCATACTCAATTGCAAGTTAGGATTTTCACCCGTTCCGCCTGCAACATCAAATAGTCCGATACCTGCAAGAACATACCATGCCCCTAACTGACCTTGGTCTTCGTCTTGTCCGTATCCATAACCGTGAGTTTCATCAGTTCCATAGAATACATCACAAATTTCCCTCACCCAATATTGCGTCTTATAAGGTTGATCCGTAAAATTATACATCCATGCAATATGCAATGATGGCTGATTTCCGTGATTGTAGACATTCTCCAAACCAGCAAAAGCATCCACCGTTTCTCCTCCACCAAACTTTGTAATAGCCGCTGTTTCAAAAACACCATTCAATCGTTCGATAAACTCTTGAGGTCCAATTTTCTTTGCCAACCCTTTCACATCATGAGGGACATAAAAAGTATATTGCCAAGCATTTCCCTCTTGGAAGCCTGTCCAAACTTTCTTAGGATCAAAGTCTTTAACAAACTGATGATCTTTTGTTTTTGGAGTGATAAATCCGATTTCCTCATTAAACAACTTCTCCCAGCCTTTTGAATAATCGGCAAACAACTTCGCATCGTCTATGTGATGTAAACTTTTGGCCATATTCATTGCCGCAGAAGCGGAGAAGCTATACTCTAAAGTGTGGGATGCCGAAAACTGAGAACCTTCTGCATTGGATGCTGAATAATACTCGTTGTTTTGTGTTAATGGCACAAAACCTTCTTCGACAAATACTTTTGTATCGGCTTTACCGGCACCTAAAGGACGGTTCATCCAACCCAATTCGTTTTTACGAACTGCTTGATACGCCAATTCATGATCATATTGATCGATACCTCTGTTATAAGCACTAGCAATCAATAATCCTGTGTAGTTCGTGCCCACACCAGATACAAATTTGTTGGTAGCGACTCCATCTGCAAGCCATCCTCCATCTTTGTAAATATCCAATTGGCATTGCACAAACTCATTGTAATACTCTGGATAAGCCAATGCCCAAAGTTGCGTAAGGTTCCAAAATGCACCCCAAACAGCATCCGTATTGTAATGATTGTATTTTGGTTGATTAGTCGTTTCATCGATTTCAATTTGTCCTACCTCTCCATTAATTGAAGGGTACTGACCATTTACATCGCTACTTAAACCTCTACCTAAAAGTGCATGATATAATCCCGTATAAAACTTTGTTTGATGTTCCTTGGATCCTCCTTTTACAGCAATCTTTCCTAACATCTCTCTCCATTTCGATTGGGCTTTCTCTTTTGCTTCATCAAATTGTAAGTCGATGGCTTCTTTCTCAAGGTTTAGTCTCGCATTCTCAATGGAAGTATAAGATTGTCCGATTTTCACTTCGACCTGATACTCTTTATTCTGATCAAAAGTTAAAGCTAAACCTGCACCTTGACCTAAAGCAGTTTTACATCCAAAGTGGATATCCTCCTTATTAAATGATGCAATAGATGATGTCGTCTTATCAATCTCTGCCACAAAATACATTTTGACATAAGCTCCAGGTTGATAATATTTCACATATCCTGGATGAGTAATGACATACCCTTCGATGGTTTTATCGTCGACCATTGTTACCGCTGCATCAACGACATTACCACTCTCTCCTTGCGTATTTCCTATATCAAAAAGTAAATGATTCTCGCCCTTAGGAAAACTATATCTGTGGAAAGAAACTCTTGGTGTTGAGGTGAGTTCAGCTTTGATATTGTAATCTTCTAACACCACACTATAATATCCCGGCTGGGCGATTTCATTTTCTTTTTTAAAGTTCGATCGATAACCTTTTTCTACTTCTTCTAGTTTCCCAGGAACAGTAATCAACTCTCCATTTGTAGGCATTAAAGAAATACCTCCTACTTGGAATTCATGGAAATTAACGAACCCTTCGATAGAAGTATGTGTTCCATCATATCCGACAGCCTCCCAGCCCCATTTGTTTCCGTAAGAACCGTTCGTAGATGGAGCAGGTTTAGCCATACCAAACGGGTTGGCTGCTGGCGTATAGAAAAACCATCTCGAATGTACTGTCCCAATATTTGGGTCCACTGCTTCCAATGGATCAATATATTGACCGAAAGCAGTGTACCCCAAACACATCAGGAGTAATAAATGTAGTTTTTTCATGGGTTTAGTCTTCATTTGCGTAATCTTGGAAAGCATCGATAGCATCTAATAACACACCTGCCGATCCTCTAAACATACCTGATCCTGTAGGTTGGTTATCGCGAGTGTACCACTCGTAGAATCCTTTGTTTTTAAGGACTCTATCAAACATTGGTTGTGCTTGCTCCCATGCTTCTTTCTCGTATCCATTTTCGATCAATGCAGAAATCATTCTAGCGCCAAACCAAGTCCAATCACCACCATTTTGGTAACCGTATGGATGCATACCTGTATTTTGGAAAAATCCTTCAGGATACACCGGGTACAATGTTAAACCAATAGAAGGTGCTCCTGATTCTTTCACATTCTTGATCATTTTCTCTAATGAAACCTTGATCTCTTTTTTCGTCAAGAATCCCGCTTGAATAGCCACGGCTGTACCACCATGGTACATGATTTCGTTTTCATCAAAATCTTTAGGGAAAGGTGATCCATGTAAGTAGATATGTGGAATGTATTTTTGATTTTTCTCATCCCAAAGATGTGTTCTTACGTTATTCGTAATCTCATCTTTGATTTTTGTCCATTTCACCACATCGATTTGATGACCACAAATTTCAATCATATTGTTTAATGCGATAACAAACATCGCATTGTCGTAAATATCAATCGTAAGGTGAGAATTCTCGTCTAGCGCTACTCCCCATGGATGTTCTGGCTGAACATCACCCCAATCGGCAGTAGTCGCACCCCAAAGCAATCCATATTTTTCGTTATAACGTTCGTTCATCAAAAAGTCCATTGACATCACTAAACGTTCCGTGACTGTTTTACCATCAATCACTTCATTTAAAATTGAGCGATCGTTTGTGGCTTTAATGTATTTGTAAACAGTTTGTACTAGTGATGTTTCATGGTCTGTTTCTACCGTATTTTTATGATAAGCAAGTGAAGGCTTTAATGCACTTTTTTTGTAATACGTTGAATCATAACCAGGTCTTACTTCAATAAACCCATCAGCAATATTTCCATCGGCTTCTTGAATATAAAAGAAGTTTAGGATGTTATCTTTAATGTCTTTTTGATCTAACACCTTTGCTGATTGCGTCACAAAAGTATTAAAATCTCTAATCCATACTTCAGCATATCCATCTCCGGCATTAAAACCAGAGGATATTAGTTTTAGACCCATTTTATTGATCTCATCAATTTGTTGGTCTTCTTTAATTGTGTTTTTTAATTCAGATGATTGGTCCGAACAAGACATCATCATACTGATAGCTACAATCGATAGTAATTTTTTCATTTTTAATTGATTTAGACAGTTTATATTTTTTGAGAGATATGGTTTTTATTCCACATCTTTTGAATTTCTTCGAATGATTTTCCTTTCGTCTCAGGTATAAATTTCAATATGATATAAACGGCAGGAATACCGATTCCACCAAATATGAAGAAGGTGATTGCTGGACCTGCACTGTCTAACAAAATTGGAAATACTTGTCCAACAATGGCATTGGCTACCCAAAGCATCATGGTACACACCGACATGGCTTTTGCTCTGAATTTAAGAGGGAAAATTTCTGATGCTACCACAAACTGTATTGGTCCTAATGAGAAGGCATAACAGGCAATAAATAAGATGATTGTACCAACAATGCTATATCCTGAATCGACTCCTAATTGAAATAACATTCCTGTAGTTAGCAAAGCAAATGTTACTCCTAAGGCTCCCAATGTAAGTAGAGGTTTTCTACCCCATCTGTCGACAAATAAGATAGCGAAAATGGTAAATAACATGTTAACTATTCCGATACTCACTTGTCCTCCTAGAGAATCTCCAAGGCTTAAACCTGCTTCGGCTAAAATACTTGGACCATAATATATGATGGCGTTAATTCCGCATAATTGAGAGAATAACATAAGGAATACCGCAATACCCATGGGCTTTTTCAAATTGCCTTTTACAAGCTCGCTTAAACTCACTTTGTTCGACTCATCATCAGTTAATGTGGGTGATTCTATGCCAAGACTATTTGATAATTCTCTTGCTTGTTCAGCTTCACCTCTAAGCATTAACCATTGAGGGCTTTTAGAAACGAATATCAATCCAATCAAGAAGATAAACGCAGGAACAACTTCTACGAAAAACATGGTTCTCCATAATCCATCACCTTCAATACCAGAGAATATTCCTTTAAAGTCCACTTCTTGAAACTGAATGAAACTGTTAGAGAAATAAGCCAATAATATCCCCATTGTAATACATAATTGATAAACAGTTACCAATCGACCTCTGTATTTCTTAGGAGAGATCTCACTAATGTATAATGGAGCCACCATAGAAGCTAAACCGATGGCGATCCCACCTAGCATTCTATAGATAATTAATTCCGTAAATCCATTGGATATGGAACAACCTAATGCAGATAATAAAAATCCTACTGCAGAAATAATAAGCATGTTCTTACGACCAAACTTATCACTTGCTAAACCAGAAAAACTAACTCCCAATATAGATCCGACCAATGCAGAACTTACAAACCAACCTACTAAAGCGGGTTCGAGGGAGAAGTGTTTGGTTACATAGGGTATAGTCCCAGATATTACTGCAGTGTCGAATCCAAATAACACTCCAGCAATAGCGGCAACTATTGTGGTATAAATAACTTTTCTGTTCATTTCTATTGTGTGTGTGCTGTTAGTTAGTAAAAAAGTAAATGGAGGTGGACGTTGCTAGGCAACGTCCGAATGTTATAAACAATCCTCCAAGTCAAGTAATAATTCTAAGTGCTTAGCACTCTTCCGATTTCACATAAGATTTTATCACTTTGACTCTCTTGCCAGAAGTGTTAATTAACTTATAGTGCTTACTTGCTGCTGGAACTACAAAAGTCTCAGCATAATTAATATCAAATGTTTTTTCGTTGGTCACGACTGTGATCGATTCGCCTTCTACCAAACTCATAATATGACATTGGTTGTTCAACTCTACTTCAATCGATGAATCGAACTCAAAACGATCCACAGCATAAAAATGCTCTTTGTGCGTTGAAAGATTTACGATTTGATAATCCTCACCTTCTTCTGTCACTACTTGTTTAGAGATCAATTCCTCTTGCACTTTATCACCTTTACGGTCGAAATACAAGTTTTCCATACCTCTTTCGATGTTCATTGGTCTTGGCTTTCCGTCCAAATCTAAACGTTGCCAATCGTACATCTTAAAAGTGAAAATATAGGGAGTTGAGCTAATTTCTAATACCATTCCGTTTTTACCAGAACAGTGGATGGTACCGTTTGGAATCAAGAACAAATCGTGTTTATTCGCCTTGTGAACTTGAACGTATTTTTCTACATCCATTTCTTCACCAGATTCCATTGCATGTGTTAATGCATTTTCGAATGCTTTAGGCTCAATGTCCTCTTGGAAACCAAGGTATACTTTCGCATCCTCCTCAGCATCAAGCATGTAATAGGTTTCATCTTGCGTAAACTTATGTCCAAAGTGTTCCTGCATGTAAGGTACTCTTGGGTGACATTGAACAGATAGATTACCTCCATCGTAAGTATCCAAGAAGTCGAAACGGATTGGGAATTCATAACCAAAACGGTTGGCTGCTTCACCCAATACATTATGATGATTGTGGAACATCAAGAAGTCGAAAGATACTTCTAATAAGTTTCCGTTTTGTTCGAAAACAATACCGTTTTCTGGAACGATTAATTCAAACGACCAAGCATAGTTCGGTACATCATCATTTAATCCGCCAATTTTATCTTTAATCCATTGTCCACCCCACGCACCAGGCTCAAACCAAGGTCGAACTCTAAATGCATTTTGCGACATGTCTTCTAAACCTTTGCGGAAAGTATCACCATCCGTCCAAGTAATTTCGTTGCTTCTTTGTTCATCAACTATAAAGTCAATATCCTTAAGAATTTTCGATTTTTGATCGTTCAAAATCATCCAATCCACAAAATACATACGCTTATATTGAGGCTTTGGAGCAACGATTTCTCTGGCACCTAAGTTCAATACTCTTGATGCTCTAGAACGGAATTGAATCTCATTTTTTGGTACATCAAAATATACTAGAGCAGTATCGCTGTCCTGTAGTAAAGAAGCACCACTACCATAGATAATTACCAATTCACCTTCTTGATTCTTTAATTGATCCAACTTCTCTTGATCAAAGAAATCCACAAGGTTTTTATCGTATATTTTACCGAAAATTGGATCATCACCACCTAAATAAGGTGCTACCAATTCTTCAATTTCTTTATCTGATTTTAAAGCACCATCCAAGTTTAAGAAAGTTGCTTTCTGAATACCTTCCGCTTTTAAAGCATCTAATAACTGAGAAGTAACGGCTTCCCAATCCACTCCTACAAAACCGTCTAAAAGAATTTTATTATTTCCTTTGATTGATTGTGCTAAAGAAGCATATCCAATATTAATTTCGCCCTCAGTTAATTGATGAGAAGGATAAATATTGTATTGTCCTTTCTCCGTTCCTTCTACTTTTGAAGGCATCAAATATTGTTTCGTATTTCTTGTCATTTTGTTTGATATAGTTTTTGTAAAATGAATCGCAGCCCCAATCATAGAAGCTTCCTCTGTAGAAGGATAAGCAATTATTTCATTTATATTTAAATCTTTATTTAATGTATTTTCAAATCGTGATAAGGCTTTCGTGATGTTGCCTCCGATGATTAATTTAGAAGGGTTAAATGATGTGCGCCAAGGCAATAAAGTATTGGATAAATTCTGCCCAAATTCTTCGAAAAGATCATTTGATAATGCCTCCTGAGATTCAGCTACCTCCTTTACTCCTTTTATTGATTCCCCTGTTTTTTTATTCCATTCATTTACGAACCATCTTGTAGAAATATAGTCCTCATTAATGCCCTCTTTATAAGGCTGACAGTACAATAAACCATCTTTAGGAATGTCTTTTCCAGATGTTCTCAATTGTCCATTTTCTACAAAACCAGAACCATAACCGGTACCTAAAGTAATACCGATTACCTTATCAGTCTCCCAATTTTGTTGATAGACAGCACCTAAAATAAAGGCATCAGCATCATTAAGGAAGACTACATTTTCTGCAGAAGGAAGATGTTGATAAAGTTTTTCATAGACAGCTAACTTAATGTTATATCCGTAAATAGAATCGTATTTACCGACATTTTCCATTAAGCAGATCCCCTTGTTGTAATCAAATGGACCGGGCATGGCAATACTTACCCCAGAGATTTTAATATCATTACATTTTTCTAAGGAAGAGGCTAAAGCGTTTAACCAAGTAGCTAATATTTCATCAGCAGTTCCTTGACTATTCACCGTTGAATGAAATATTGTATTTTCTACAATAGATTTTTGTTCCACATTAACGACTGAAGACGTAATGTGACTCCCGCCGATATCAGCAGTAAGTATATAGGTTGTTTCGTTGTTAGCGTCTAGTCTCATTTAATAAGTAATTTCAGTTCATTTAATGTAAGTGCTGTGGTAGTTATCGGTTAATCTCGATCTGATAGGTAAAACGATCTCCTCGATAATACCCATGATTAATTTCCATCACTCTACCTCCTGGATCAGCCACTGCTCTTTTTCTAAATAAAACTGGCGATCCTTCTTCTACTTTTAAATCTAGGGCCAATTGTTTGTCTGCCAACATAGCCAATAATTCTTCTGAAGATTTTGTAAGGATAATATTCGATCTTTCCTCTATAATATCATACAAAGGTTTCTCGAATGATTCGTTCTCGTCAAAATCAATTTTTGGATGAAACCATGAAACAAAGTGCACAAATGGCATGTCCTTGTCGCCTCTAATTCTTTCCAATTTCATGATTTCCTTTCCTTCTTCTATTGAAAGTAATAAAGCCAATTCTTCCGTTGCTTTCACTTTGGTTAATTGGACTTTATAGTTTTTAAAAGGAATTCCTTTATTATTCATTTCTTGAGTGAAACTATGCCACTCAGATAACTTCGTTTGAATTTTCTTTTCAGCTACAGTTGTTCCTACTCCCTTCTTTCTTATCAATAATCCTTCTGTCACCAACGTATTGATGGCCTGTCTCACAGTATTTCTAGAAACACCAAGACGATTACTGATATCTACTTCTTTAGGAAATAGTTTTCCATTGTCATACTCTCCTGTATCGATTAAATCTCTCAATACATTTTCTATTTGCTTATGAAGTGGTAATGCTGAGTTATGGTTTATTGTAATGTTCATATATTATGTTTATATGTTTGAACATAACAAATGTGCTCATTTATTATTGTATTATCAACACTCATAACAAAGTTTTTATTTAGGTTAACCTTTGTTAGCTAATTTTTTATTTTTCAATAGAGAAATAAATAACTGTCCCATCCTCTTCATTAGAAGTCACATTAATTTTCCCACCTTTCATGCTAATAAGCTTGTGTATTAGAGACAAATCTTTCTTGATTTTTTTATCGTTTTTCTGATTTAAGATTTTACTTATAAAAGGATCAAAAATATTTTTTAGATGATCTTTTTCAATGGTCAATTTTTTTACCTTCAACTCAAATTCATAGTTGAAGTAGTTTTCAAGAATCGTTAAATCAAAATCAAGTACTTTTTTGTTGGAGTAACCAATAAAGAAGCTAACCAATTGATGAAAAATTTCTATTATATTTTTCTGATCAATTACCAGATGTTCTAGATCAGAATGAATATTAATGGTATATATGTTAGAATATTGGGATAAGAAATCGTTAAAGTCCCTAGTTAAATCTTTGAGGCAATAGATTTCAAGGTTCTCTTTTCTTTTTACAATTTCATCGTACTTTTCAAAATCCCTCATTAAGTCTTGCAGGATATCAATTTCTCTCGATATTCTTTTTAAGTAGCTTTCTATCTGTGGGTCGGGTTGTTTTAAAAGAGCTAAGTTGATAATACTATTCATACTAAGAACAGGTCCATTCATATTCTGAGTAGAAATCTGAATGAAGTCTTTTAAGTGTTCTGAATATTTAGTCAGTTCCTGATTATTTTTTTCTATCTGAAGTGTTCTTTTCCTTAATTCTAAAAGTCGGACTACTTGATGTGTTAATATCTTCAGACTTTCTTTTTGATAATCGTTGAGTTCTTTGGGTTGATCATCAATTACACATAATGTACCCAATGCATTTCCTTCTTCGGTAACTAAAGGGATTCCAGCATAAAAAGTAACATGAGGGGCTCCTGTAACTAGAGGATTGTCGGCAAACCTTTCGTCTAATCGAGCATCGCTTACTTCCAACATTTTATCGGGTTCTAAGATCGCATGACCACAAAATGAAACATCTCTTGGTGTTTCAGCGGCATCAATACCAAATTTAGATTTAAACCACTGTCGTTCTCGATCTACAAGACTAACCACTGATATTTTTGTTTGACATATTTGTGCAGCCATTTGAGTGATATAATCAAAATCAATATCATTTAGAGTATCCAAAACATTGTAGGAATACAAATCTTTAATTCTTTGAAACTCGTTCTCTGGCTTTTTTGGTGTCTTCATTTAAACAAATAATATCAATACAAATAAAAATATAAAAAAAAGACTTCTACACCGAAGTATAAAAGCCTTTTTATTTAAATTCTTTAAATATTACCAATCAGAATCAAAATCATCAAAACCACCCCAATCACTATCACTATCTCCACCGAAATCGAACCAGCTTCCTGAATCTTCCGTACTTTCAAAACCAGTATCGTTTGATTCAAAATCGTCTGATGAGTAATCTTCACTTTCAGTTTCAAGGTCGTGATAATCTGTCTCCACCTCATCATTAAAATAATCCGAAGAAGTATCGACTTCATCGAAGAAACCTAATTCTTCTCCCATGTCCGATTCCAAGTGAGTTTCATACATGGTAATATTATTTGTATGACTCATATTCGACCATAACATGCTGTAGAAAAGGAAATCCGAGAAACCATAATAACCATAATGAACTCCATATTGTCCGAAGGATTGATCGTATCGAATATCTGATTCTTCTTGTACCTTATTTTTAGGTACAACCACCTTCGTTTTTGTTTTGGTAATGACATCATCTACTTTCATCAATTTGATGATAGCCATTTTAATTTCGTTCAAAAACTGCTCAAATTCATATTGTTTGGATGCCTTAAACTTATTATAAGCTTCTTGATCTTTGAAAATATCAGACATTTCTGATTCTACAGCCGTACGATCTTTATCCGATTTTTTAAACTGATTTAATAAACCGGTCACCTTCATTTCAATAGGATACTCTCCTACTTTGTGGGTACGGTTAATATCAATTTCTAATAAATATTTAAAAGTAGTATCGTCATGTTCCATTACCATCACCAGCTTCTCGTAGTGTGTTGACATGGAATGATCAATTTCTAAATCGTATTTATCAAAAGCTTCTTTAAGATCGCCTTCCTTACCGTATTTATCTAAATAAAAATCGATACCATCGTGTGATAATCGAACAATATTATCAATACCTAAATGAATCAGTACATCATTTAATTGTTGTAGGATAGAAACCGCCGTAAATGTTTCTTTTTCTACTTGATCAGAAACATTTCCTAAGGTCAAATAATAAAATACTCTTTTGAATGCTTTTGTTGGTTTAACTTTCTCAATATGCGTCAATTGAGATGGGTCAATGGATATAGTTCCTTCGAAATACATATATAATTTATGTTTAAACTAGGTCAAAGTTCCAATTTAAACATCAAATTACTATTTAATTTAATAAAATAAAAAAGCAGTATAAAATTGAAAAATATCAATGGTTTAGATCTATTATTATTAATTTATCAATTAAATATTAAATTCTTTGATAATATCGCCGTATATTGTGAGAATTAATTCCAAACCACAAAGCGATTGTGGGATAACTAACAATAACTTATAAAGAAGATGATACTTTCCACAGAGAAGAAGAACAATGTGCTAAAAGATTTGGCGATGTTGATTGAAGATCATGCTTCATCGATTATCGAGGCCAACAAGTTGGATTTAGAAAAGGCAGGAGACCTTGACCCCACTTTGGTGGATCGTCTAAAAGTGGATGACAAAAAAGTGAAGGGTATGGTAGGTTCTGTAGCTGAAGTTTTAGGTTTGGAAGACCCCGAGGGGAAAGTATTAAGTGCTTACGAACACCCCAATGGGATGACTGTAGAAAATCGTGTGGTTCCTTTTGGTCGTATTCTTATTATTTACGAATCGCGTCCTGATGTAACTATCGAGGCTGCAGTAAGTGCTTTTAAATCTGGAAACAAGATCCTATTAAAAGGTGGCAAAGAAGCTAGAAATTCGAATCTGGTTTTAGTCGACCTTTGGAAAAAAGCATTAAAATCTAATGATGTCAGCGAAGACTATGTGGAGTATTTAGACATAGATCGTGCTGCTACACAAAAAATGCTTTCGGAAAATACATATCAATTGGACTTAATTATCCCGAGAGGTGGTGAAGGTCTGATTAATTATATCAAACAAACGACGAACGTTCCTTTGATGATTAGTGGACGTGGAAATAACTTTATCTATATCCATAAGGATGTAGATTTTGATATGGCCATCGATATTGTCTTAAATGGTAAAAGTCGTTTGAGTGTTTGTAACGCGATCGACAAAGTATTGTTCGATCAAGAGATTCCTCAATTAGCTGATAAAGTAGCTCAATTGGCTCAAAAAGCAACCGATTTTGGTTTAGAAGTTTTAGGTGATGATCAAGTAACTACTTTCACTTCCTTAGCTCAAAAAGCCGATGTAGATGCATTAATGCCAGAGGAATTTTTATCAGAGAAAATCTTATTTACCGTAACTCCTGATAAAGTATCGGCAGTAAACACTATCAACAAGTATTCTGGAGGACATTCTGCTGTGATTATCACAAATGATAAAGAAGTGGCCACTGCTTACCAGTATGAAGTAGATTGTGCAGCAGTTTATCACAATGCCTCATCGAGGTTTACAGATGGTGGACAGTTTGGCTTTGGTGCTGAGATTGCCATTAGTACACAAAAGTTACACTTTAGAGGACCTGTTGGATTGGCTCAGCTCGTATCTAACAAATGGTTTATTTCGGGTAACGGACAAACACGTAATTAAAATGAAGCCAAGAATTGTAGTGAAAATTGGCACCTCCACTTTAACGGCAGGTACCAAACTAATTTCACGAGGTAAAATAGAAAATATTGGTCGACAAATTCTTGCTTTAAGAGATCGATACGATATCATTTTGGTTTCTTCGGGAGCTGTTGCAACTGCTAAACAGTTCATCAATATTAATGGGTTAAAAAACAATATGGTGCACTCTAAGCAGGCACTATCAGCCATTGGTCAGCCTAAACTTTTACAGATCTATGCTGAATGTTTTGGCGATTTTGATCTAAAAGTGGCTCAATGTTTAATGACCTATAAAGATTTTGATAACGAAGAATCAAGAAAAAATACAAGAAATACAGTAGATGAGTTATTGAATCACGGTTTCATTCCCATTTTTAATGAAAATGATACAGTGGCAGTAGAAGAATTGATCTTAGGTGATAATGATAAATTATCTGCCTTGGTGGCTTCTTTGGTGGATGCTAACCTGCTCATCATCGCATCGGATATTGAAGGGTTGTTTACTAAAAACCCCAATTTACATGATGATGCTGAACTGATTCCAGTAGTGAATGACCTATCGAATATTGATCAGTATATCGAAGAAAGGGAAAATGGTTTAGGTACTGGAGGAATGACTTCCAAAATTAGTGCGGCCAAAATCTGCTTCGAAAAAGGAATTGAAGTGTATCTAGTGAATGGTGCTCGATCAAACTTTATCGAAAGAAGTTTAAAAGAAGAAATACGATTTACGAGGTTCTCGCCTCAATAAAATATAAGAAAGGACGTTGCATAGCGACGTCCTTTCATCTTTATAATACTAAAACTATTTAATAACTCGTACAAATACAAGGAGCAATACTCCTCGATTTATCTTTAATTACTGACATTAATTATACAACCTCAAGAACTCTATTTTATACATCAAACAATCTGAGAGTTCTTGATTATCAAAACAAAATCTAATACCCTAGTAAGTAGGCAAAAATCAAAGGGGCTACAATAGTAGCATCTGACTCTACAATATACTTCGGTGTATCAGCGTCCAATTTTCCCCATGTGATTTTCTCGTTAGGGACTGCTCCTGAATACGAACCATAACTAGTTGTTGAATCTGAAATCTGACAGAAATAACTCCAAAACGGTGTTTCTGGTCTTTCTAAATCCTGATACAACATTGGTACTACACAAATTGGAAAATCACCTGCAATGCCTCCACCTATTTGGAAAAACCCGATGCCATTTCCTTGTGTATTTTCTGTATACCAATCTGCCAACCAAGTCATGTATTCTATACCTGATTTCATAGTAGAAGGTAGTAATTTTCCTTTGATACAGTAAGAAGCAAAGATGTTCCCCATAGTCGAATCTTCCCATCCTGGGACAACAATAGGTAAGTTCTTTTCGGCTGCAGCCAACAACCAACTGTTCTTAGGATCAATTTCATAATATTGTTCCAACTCCCCAGATAGCAACATTTTATACATGTACTCATGTGGGAAATATCTTTCTCCGTTTTCTTCTGCTATTTTCCAGATTTTATAGATATGATCTTGTAATCTTCTAAAAGCTTCCTCTTCTGGAATACAAGTATCCGTTACTCTGTTTAGACCACTATCCAACAATTCTCTTTCTTGTTGAGGTGTTAGATCTCTATATTCTGGTATTCTTTTGTAGAATGAATGTGCTACCAAGTTCATCACATCTTCTTCCAAGTTGGCCCCTGTACAAGAGATAATCTGAATTTTATCTTGTCGAATCATTTCGGCTAATGATTTCCCCAATTCTGCAGTACTCATAGCTCCTGCAAGCGTAACCATCATTTTATTCCCTGCTACTAATTGTGCTTCATAACCTTTAGCAGCATCCACTAAGCTAGCAGCATTGAAGTGTTTAAAGTGCTCTAGCATATATTGAGAGATAGCTCCTTTATTTTCCATAGTATTTATATGATAATAATTTGTAGTACAATTTTGAAACTAAGAATCCGGGTCCGTGCAAACCTTCGATAGGTGCAAATTCAACTATATCAAACCCAACCACATTCTTTTTTGTAAAAACTTTTTTGAGATAAATGATTAATGTGTTCCAATCAAAACCACCTGGCTCTGGTGTGCCTGTTGCTGGCATTATTCCTGGATCAAATGCGTCCAAATCAATAGTGAGATATACATCGTCAGTCATCTGATCAATTGACTTATCCATCCAATCGTAATTACCATAAATATCTTCTGCGAAGTAACACTTATCAAAATTCATATGTTCTTTCTCAGATACATCCATACTTCTAATGCCCACCTGAATTAAATTGGTCGATTTAGAAGCACGATACAAAGCGCAAGCATGGTTAAATTCCGAACCTAGATAACTTGGTCGTAGATCGGCGTGTGCATCAATTTGAAGTACAGTAAGGTTTTCGTATTTCTCTTTGAAAGCATCAATTACTCCGATACTTATGGAATGTTCCCCTCCAAAAAAAGTGAGATATTTTCCTGAATCAAGTAGATCTTTTGTCTTCTTATACACAGCTTGATACACTTTTTCAGGACTTGAATTTTCATCAATTTCAGGAAGAACATATACTCCTTTTTTATAGACTTCAGAATCTGTTTCGATATCATAAAGTTCCATGTTTTCAGAAGCTTCTATGAAAGTAGCTAAACCTTTGTCCGCCCCTTTTCCCCAAGTGCTTGTTCCATCGTATGGGATAGGCTGAAGTAAAATATTTGCATTACTGTAAGCAGAATACTTTTCTTCTAAACCTGCGAAAATGTATGGATTACTCATTGTATCCTAAAATTTTAAACATTTCACTAACCGATTGCTCTTCACGATACACCGTATCTATGATATTCCCTTTTTCATCTCTATCAATGATTACATGTTTTGGAGCTGGAATCAGACAATGCTTTATTCCACCATATCCACTTACAGAATCTTGATAAGCACCTGTATGGAAGAACCCTAAATACAATGGTTCTTTGTCTTTGGTTTTATCAAATTTTGGTAATAAAACCTCTTGGTTTAAATCATCTGAATTGTAATAATCCGAATGATCGCAACTGATTCCTCCAATATTCACTCTACCATATTCATGGTCCCATTTGTTTACCGGTAACAAGATGAATTTTTCCTGAATTGACCATGCATCTGGAATGGTATTCATTAAACTGTTATCGATGATGTACCATGTTTCTGTATCGTTTTGTTCTTTCTTATCTAATACTTCGAAAATGATGGCACCTGCTTCTCCTACTGTGTATTTACCATATTCTGTAAATAAATGAGGTTCGGGAATTTTACTTTCAGCACAAGCTGATTTGATTGTTGATACAATCTCATTGATCATGTACTCATAGTTGTATTCAAATCCCAAGTTGTTTCTAATTGGAAATCCACCTCCCATGTTCAAAGAATCTAGAGATTCGCATTCTTTCTTCAAGTCGATGTAAAGAGATAATGCTCTTCTAAATTCTCCCCAGTAATAAGGCGTATCTTTTATTCCAGAATCCACAAAGAAATGGAACATCTTAAATTCAACTTTAGGGTTGTCATGAATATAAGTTCTGTAAAATTCCAATATATCCTTTTGAGGGATGCCTAATCTCGAAGTATAATAAGCCGATTGTGCTTCTTCGTTAATGGACATTCTCACCCCAATCTTTACCACATGCTTTGTTTTAATTCTTGCTAAACGATGGTACTCGTTAATACTATCTAGAATGATCACAGAGTTGTGGAAACCCGCTTTTTGTAAATCGACAATCTTTCTTAGATAATCCTCTGTTTTATATCCGTTATGAATGATTTTGATATCTGTAGTGATTTTACCTTTTTCATATAATGATAAGATTAAATCAATATCAAATGAAGAGGACGTTTCCAGATTGACATTATGTTTAATCGCTTCGTTTACTACGTGATAAAAGTGGTTACATTTTGTACAATAGCAGAAATTATATTCGCCTTGATAAGCATTGTTTTTAATGACTCTGTTGAATAAGTTTCTTGCCTTTTTAATCTGATCACCAATCTTAGGTAAATAAATAAAGCGAAAAGGAGTTCCGTGTTTTTCAATAAGATGTTTCAAAGAAACGCCATGAAAAGTGAGAGAGTTGTCTCTGAGATCAAAACCTTCCTGTGGAAAGTAATAGCTTTGTTCAATTAAATCAAAGTATGTGTTTTTCATCTTTACATAAAATGGTTGAGGTGTAATTAAAATCGATTAAATTTTTTCTAAATGATAAATATCTGTTCTTCTGTCTTTTAAGTTTCTAACATTACCGTGCTGATGTAATTCTCTCAGTAAATCAAGATCGACATCTGCTATTAAAATCATTTCTGTATTTGGTGTAGCTTCTGCTTTGACCCCGCTCGTCGGGAAAGCAAAATCGCAAGGGGTAAATACCATAGATTGAGCGAACTGTATATCCATATTATGAACATTTGGAAGGTTTCCTACACTTCCTGTGATGGCCACATAACACTCATTTTCGATTGCCCTTGCTTGAGCACAATGTCTTACTCTGGAATACCCATTTTGTGTATCGGTTAAAAATGGTACAAAGAGTATTTCCATTTCCTCTTCAGCTAACAATCGACTCAATTCTGGAAACTCTACATCGTTACATATCAAAACACCAATTTTTCCACAATCTGTATCAAATGTTTTGAGTCCTTTACCACCTTGCATACCCCAAACTTTCTTTTCATCTGGGTTGATGTGGATTTTTTCAAATCGTTCTACTGTTCCGTCTCTTTTGCATAGATAGCCTACATTTAATAATTCACCATCTTTTACTTCTGGCATTGAGCCTGCAATGATATTTATGTTGTATGAAATTGAGAAGTTGGAGAATTTTTCAATTATTTCTTCTGTATATTTTGCTAGTTCTCTAATAGCTCTTGCTCCTGATAAATCGTTATATTTTGCCATAAGCGGAGCATTGAAAAACTCTGGAAATACTGCAAAATCTGATCGATATCCTGACACTGCATCTATAAAATATTCTGCTTGCTGTAGCAATGAATTGATATCTTTGTATGGTCTCATTTGCCATTGTATCAAGCCTAAACGTACTACTTTTTTTTGGGTTGTCGCTTTCTCAGTTGGTTTTTCATAATAAATGTTATCCCACTCTAAAAGCACTGCATATTCACCAGAATCTTCGTCCCCTTCAAGGTAACCTTTTAGTATTCTTGTTGGATGGAAATCATTGGATATCTGAAAGTTTAGCACAGGATCATGTATCTCCTTTAACTTCACTTTTTCTAGATATTCCTTTGGAGTAATCTCATCAGAAAACTTATGATAATTCGGTATTCTACCCCCAAATGCAATCCCTCTTAGGTTAAGATTCTCACATAATTCTTTTCTGTAATCATAGAGTCTTCTACCCAGTCTTAAACCTCTAAATTCTGGTTTAATAAATACGTCAATCCCATACAAAGTATCCCCATTGTAATCATGAGAATTAAATGTATAATCAGCAGTGATATCTCGGTAGGTGTGGTTATCATCAAATTGATTGTAATTCACAATAATAGATAAAGCAGTACCTGCGATATTCCCATTCACTTTAATGACTACTTGACCTTCCGGAAATTTTTCCAAAAGATTTTTAATCTGATCTTCTTTCCAATAAGAATCAGGCATTGAAGAATAGGCAGATACCATCACACCTTTAATCTCCAAATAATCTTCGAATTTGAGGTATTCTAATTCGATTTTGTCGATTTGATTTAGATCCATCCGTTTCAAATTAATTATGAAAGAAACAGTACGAATACGACTACTATTTAACTGAAATATATAGCGTACAAGAAACCGGCTTAATACTTTACAAAGTATTAAACATCAACTACTTACAATATGTTTTAATAATAAAGATAGAATTTGTACACCTTAAGCTAGTCAGAGATATTTAGGCCTTTTTTATGTTTTTGGGTAGGGTATTTTTTTAAATAATTATGATGATAATCAGGTAGTACATTTTCTAGTGGCGCAAAGATATATTTATAATTTTAATAATCAATTATTTTTTTTCTTAACGCGAAAAAAAAATTAAAATGCTTCTGTCATATTAAAATAAATGAGTGTCTGATTTTGCAGGGGATCATGCCCAACATCAATTCTAAAGTTCATTCTTGGTTGTACCTCGTAACGAAATCCTGCTCCGAAATTAGGTAATACACCTTGTGGGGTGACAATATCTGACCCAATCATTCCGACACCTCCCCAAACGGTATATCCCATTTTGGATAAAAACTTTGATTTAGAATTCCACATCGATCGAAATTCAGCCATGATATAAGCTGAAGTTTTATCTCTGAATTGCCCTTTATAATAACCCCTTAGGTCATGTGGGGAGCCAATTTGTGACATATCCGTAAATGGAGTATCACCAACGGTAGATCTCACTTTTGCTGTCCAAGCCAATACTTTTCTTTCTCCAAGCCGTGGAAGTTTTTTATATTGTCGATATTCCACTGAGATGACACCCCAATTTTGGGTGCTTCCTAATTCTTTATTATACATTCGAGCATTAATATCGAAATACTTACCTTCATAAGCATTCACCGGTACATCTCTTGTATCGTAGGTTGCCCGAATACCAAAACCAACATTTCTAAAGTTTATTCCTTCTTCGGTACCACATTGGTATATATAAATGAAATCGTCTTTTATACCTGGAGCAACATCTGTGAGAATACGGTCAGTATAATCTAAAGAGGGACCAATAAAAAAAGGTGAATCATTTATTCTGAAGAGTACATCATTTCTAAGGATGACTGTATTTTGAAAATATTCTGTCGTCTTTTCCCCCCTTTCTATGGTTCGATTATCTTCATAACCCACACCATAATAATGATTATAAGTATTTAAATATTCTAAATCAGAAAACACACGTATATCCCCTCCCTTTAAGAATAATTGAGGATGAATTTTAAAATCATATCCTGCTTCCATCACTGAAAAGTTAATGGGCACTACCGATTTTCTTAAATCAACATCGAGTGGGTTGGTTTTAAAAGTGAATAACATACTTCCACCAACAAGCAGTCCATAGTCGGGAGAATATGCTGGACCTCCTAGGGCTGAGAATCGTAAATTCTTCTTTTGAGCATAAGTATTTGATAGTAAAACAAAACAAAATAATACTACTAATATTCGTCTGATATCAAGTTGCATGTACAATGAGTTTAGTTCAGTACACAAAACTACAAATTATTCAATCGTTCGAATATTATTTAAAGATAATTTAAACAATTATAGGTATTTGTATCAGTTAAGTCTCTTATTCTTTTGATAGTATCACATTCATCACCTCTAAATAGTTTGAGTGATTACTTATTCCGTTGTGCCCCTGATTTTTTAAAGTGGTCAATTCGATTTTAGAAGGAAATTCTTCTTTTAACTTCACTGATTGATCATAAGGAATGACATTATCCCCTTTTCCATGGAATATGTAAATGGGAAAATTACATTTCCTGAGGTATTTATAAGTAGCAAAACGATATTTTAATAAAAATGGAGGCACATAAGGATAATGTTTTCGCATCATTGCTTTTAGCCCGTAATAAGGTGCCTGAAGAATAAGTTCTTTGGGGTTATTCTTTGATGCCAAAAAAGAAGCCATACCGGTTCCAATCGAATACCCCATAATAATAATATTCTCCTCATTATATTGAAGTTTCATTCGATCATAAATCATTTGATTATCATCAAAAAGCTGTTTCTGACTACTGATTTCACCTGTACTTTTTCCAAAACCGCGGTAATCAATCATCAAGACATTATAATTGTTTTCTAAGAAAACTTGAGTGGTATACCCATAATTTTCTAATGAACCCGAATTACCATGTAAAAAGAAAACTAAACCTTTTGTACTATCACTTTTAAATAATAATCCATTAATCGTATTTCCATCAGAAGTATTGAAATTCATTTCTTCAAAATCCATAGGAAATTCAAACTGATAATCTGCCTTTAATTTATCTGGGAAAAATATGAGAGATTCTTGATTGAGATAAAGTCCACCACAAAAAATGATGTAAATAGTTACTATCGATAGAAGGAAGCCTTTGATTAGTTTTTTCATTAAGATCTAGATTGTTAGTTATTTCGTATAATTTGATTTTTCTTCCCAACGACTCAAACCAAACGCATTCAAATAATCTTCCAAAGGACCAAATCCGTTCCACATTCTTAAAGAATCTATGCTAGTTGTATCGGCAATTGGCCACAATTTAGTTACCTCAACTAGTTCTCCTGATTGAGGGTCTAATTCTTTTACAATCTGAATTTGTGATCCATAAATTTGTGGTTTTCCGTTTTGCATTAAATATCTATCTTGATACATACACACCAAGTTTTTACTTAATTCTTGATCCTCACCGGCTTGTATGATCATATCATAGTATTTATTTTGGATACTATCTGGTGCATGTTGTAAAACATAAAAAACAGCTTTGCTCCCTTTATTACCCACTAAACTTTTGCCAGGAAATTCTCCTACAGTATCGATAATGTCAATTACTCTTTTTAAGTTCTTTTGATCAATTGCATTTTGCTTATTCCAAAGTGCTTTGATTTCTGTAGAATCAATTTCATAAGTATTTAATAGTTGGTTGCGGTATTTTTGATCTAAATAATAGATACTATCTAATTCAGCTGTAAGTGCTTCGGTATTAATTTTTTGTTGAACTTGACAGGAGGTCAACACAATAAGTAAAAAATAAAATAGTTGTTTCATGAGTTTGTTAGCTAATCATTTGAGTTAAAAAATAATATCAGATTGAGAGATATTGGTCGTTTTACTAAGGTTTATAAAAAAATCTCAGTAAATAAACGTCGTAACGCAATTTACTGAGATTTAATGTATTTTAAAATCTACTTGAAAAAAGTAGTGATTTTAATTCAATTAAGAAGTCAACAACTTAGAAGAAGGTTTGAACTTCGTTAAGTTGATTCCTTTCACCGCTGCTTGGTACTCTTCTAAATTAGGTGTTCTACCTAAGATTGTTGAAAGTACTACTACAGGAGTTGATGATAATAACGATTCTCCTTTCTTCTCAGAAGAGTCTTTTACAACTCTACCTTGGAATAAACGAGTTGAAGTCGCCATTACTGTATCACCCGGCTCGGCTTTCTCTTGGTTACCCATACAAAGGTTACAACCAGGACGCTCTAAGTAAAGCATGTTTTCGTATTTCGTACGAGCAGCATTTTTAGGTGCATCATCATCGAATTCGAAACCAGAGTACTTCTTCAATACATCCCAATCACCTTCTGCTTTTAACTCATCTACAATGTTGTATGTAGGAGGAGCAACAACTAGAGGTGCTTTGAATTCTACTTTACCGTGTAACTCTTCAATGTTTTTCAACATTTGAGCAAGAATCTTCATGTCACCTTTATGAACCATACAAGAACCTACGAAACCAAGATCAACTTGTCTGTCCCCACCGTAGTAAGATAGAGGTCTAATTGTATCGTGAGTGTAACGTTTAGAAACATCTTCGTTATAAACGTCAGGATCGGCGATCATTGGTTCAGCGATTTCATCCAAATCAACTACTACTTCAGCGAAGTATTTCGCATCAGCATCTGGAGTCAGTGGAGGTTTAACTCCTGTTTTGATCTCCTCGATTCTCTTGTTCGCTTTATCAATTAATCCTTGAAGAACTGCTTTATCGTTGTCCATACCCTTCTCGATCATGATCTGGATTCTAGACTTAGCAATTTCTAAAGATTCGATTAATGTTTCATCTTCTGAAATACAGATAGAAGCTTTCGCTTTCATCTCTGCTGTCCAGTCAGTGAAAGTAAACGCTTGGTCAGCCGTTAAAGTACCAATGTGCACCTCAATTACTCTACCTTGGAATACGTTATCTCCACCGAATTGCTTCAACATTTGTTGCTGAGTAGCGTGAACTACATCACGGAAGTCCATGTAAGCTTTCATTTCACCTTTGAAAGTCACTTTCACAGATTCCGGAATTGGCATTGTTGCCTCACCAGTTGCTAAAGCCAATGCTACTGTACCTGAATCGGCACCGAAAGCAACACCTTTAGACATTCTTGTATGAGAGTCACCACCAATAATGATATCCCAATCAGAAACAGTAATGTCATTCAATACTTTATGAATAACGTCTGTCATTGCATGGTACACTCCTTTTGGATCACGTGCTGTAATCAAACCGAAGTCGTTCATAAACTTCATCAACTTAGGAATGTTCGCTTGTGCTTTCTTATCCCAAACTGACGCAGTGTGACAACCTGATTGGTATGCACCATCTACAATTGGAGAGATGACTGTTGCTGCCATTGATTCTAATTCCTGAGAAGTCATTAAACCTGTAGTATCTTGAGAACCTACGATGTTTACTTCTACACGAACGTCAGAACCTGAGTGTAATGTTACTCCTGGAGTAGTTCCAACAGCATTTTTATTAAAGATCTTTTCAACAGCTGTCAAACCTTGACCATCAATAGAAATTTCTTTTGATGGAGCGAATACTACTGGAGCTTCCACTTCTAAAGTTTTTGCTGCGAAAGATTGTAATTTTTTACCAAATACAACTGCATAAGAACCACCTGCTTTAATAAACTCTACTTTTTGAGGAGTTAAAGAAGCAGAGATATCAATTAGTTCTTGATCTCCGTTGTATAATTTTTTTGTTTTTGTATTGATTGTAAGTACAGTACCTGTCTCCACAGAATATGTTTGCTCTAATACTGGCTCACCATCTGCATCAAGAACTGTGTTACCGTTCTCATCCTTTTTCTTCACCCAGTTTTTAAGGTCGATACCAATACCACCTGTTACACCTACAGTAGTTAAGAAAATTGGAGAGATACCGTTAGTACCTGCAATAATTGGGGCGATGTTAACGAAAGGAACATATGGGCTACCAGGAATACCTGTCCATAACGCTACGTTGTTTACACCTGACATTCTTGAAGAACCTACACCCATTGTACCTTTTTCAGCGATTAACATTACTCGCTTATCAGGATGTTGTTCTTTTAATGCTGTTAATGCTTTTTGTTGCTCTTTATTATGTTCGAAGATACATTGTCCGTGTAGTTCACGATCTGATCTTGAGTGAGCATCAGCACCTGGAGAAAGTAAATCTGTAGAGATATCACCTGTTCCAGCAATGAAAGTAACAATTTTGATTTCTTCTTCTACCTCTGGTAGTTTTGTGAAGAACTCAGCATTAGCATAACTCTTTAATATTTCCGTAGCTACAGTATTTCCTGCTTTGAACGCAACTTCCAAACGTTCCATATCAGCATCGTAAAGGAAAACTTGCGTTTTCAATACTTTAGCTGCAGCTTCTGCAATTGAAGCATCATCACCTAATGCAAGGTCTAAAAGTACTTCGATTGAAGGACCTCCTTTCATGTGTGATAATTGTTCGAAAGCGAATTCTGCTGTAATTTCTTCTACTTTAGCTTCACCAAGAATAATTTCTTTTAAGAATTGAGCTTTAACGCCAGCTGCACTAGTTGTTCCAGGTAGTGTATTGTAAATAAAGAAGTTTAGTGAGTCTTTTCTGTATTCATTGTTCACATCTTTGATTTGCGCAATGATCTCACTAGTTAATTCTGCATCGTCTATCGGTTTTGGATGTAACCCCTGACCTTTTCTTTCTTCGATCTCTTGGAGATATTCGTTATATCTGCTCATAAAAATTCTCTTAGTGTATAGTGTATAAAAAGGAAAGTTTATTTGCTTACTTTCATCTGTTAAGAGTAAGTAATGCTGTTTTCGTTTATTAAATGAATAATTGACATTTAATTTTTCGTAGTGCAAAAATACAAATAAATTTTAATTTTATCTTCTTCAGTTAAATTAATTCCGTATGAAGTTCAAATTTAATGTAATTTTCTACGTAATTTTAAAGAAAAAGATGAATGAAAATTTCATTTTTTCGATAAACAACAAAAACTCCATACACCACGTAACGTATTGAATATCTATATTTTAATACTCTATTAATTGTGATGTTACTAAAATAAATTTCAAGATGTACTTTTCTTATATTCGCCTATCAAGTTATTACGTATTATTACGTATTTTAAATATTCGTCTTTTCAAATATTAATAAGAAAATAAAGAAAAATTATAGGGTGTATAGGAATTATTGATAATGTTGTCTACATATATTAAAACTTTGTTCCTATCCGATTCACATCAAAACCATAAGGAATAAAGAGCAGTTTTCCTTTGATTCTATCTTTTTTGATTTCACCTAAATAACGACTATCCAAAGCACTATCTCTATTATCGCCAATTAGGAAATAGGCATCCGAAGCGATCTCAAATTCATAGGTATTTGCCGACTCATGTCCTTTTGGAACCTCTTGATTTACTCGAATATCAATGTTTTTGAAGTTGGGTAAAGTTTCGGTATAAAAATCATTTTCCTTTTTTTGATGAGCTAATGGAAGACCGTTAATTACAAGTAAATTATCCTTCAACATCACCTTGTCTCCAGGTTGTGCAACTACCCTACAGATATAAAATGATTCTTCATCTTCTTCATCTGAAAAAACCACAATATCGCCATACTCCAACTTATTGACATCAACTGAAGTTTTCACGGCAACATAATCATCTTGAGTTATAGTAGGTTCCATGGATTCAGAGGCTACTGAAAAAGTGCCGACTCCTAACAATGAATTATGATCAAATATCAAACTAATGATTATTGACCCTACTATAAATAAGAAATAGTAATACCACTTATTTACAGCCTTTAAGGTATAATCTTGAAGCTTTTTAGCGGACTTCACAGCTTCAATTATAACATACAATCGAAGAACAAATATGATAAATATTGTCACCCAAAATCCAAAAAATGAATAAGGCAAATGTGTTAATCGGAGAATGAAAGGAAGAAAAGTAAATCCAAGGAGAAACAGTATACCTTTTTTTAATTCACCGTTATATAATTGACCTAATCCTAAAATAAAAAAATTGGATACTCCCGCTATCCATGGGTTTCTTCTTTGGTTCATTTGTCTGATGTCAGTATTTCTTTAATTATAATATCATTGCAATTTATCAAAAAAATTAGGTCTTCTATTACCTTTTAATACTCCTTTTTTCTATTTGATACTCCTTAACGCTATAACAAATGTTGCTAGGAATACTTCAAATGATGCAACTCTTACTTCAATACTTTATGACGTACAAATGAGGTAGAAAAATTTGATGAATCGATAGTCAAACCCCTTAAATTCAAACCATCATCAAAAAGTAAATTGAAATGAATTTTTTAAGAAGATTATGTATTAGTGCATGTGCCGTGTTTTTGATAAGTGCATGTACATCTGTTCAAAAAAAGCAAACTAAAATTGAAGAAACTTCTAGAGCTAAATTTGAGCCTGAGGACGGTAAGTGTTTAGTATTTATCGGTCAGGAATTGACTTCTATTGGAGGATTGGAAGAATACAACAATGGTTATCTAGATTATTTTGAAAGACGTCCTGCAGGATTCACTGCTTATACGGTACTCACTCCGGGTGAAGAATCTTTTGGGTTTACTCATAAAGGTTTGGATGGTGTTACTTCTACAGCAGATTGGGGCGATAACGATAGCAACATGAGTCTTCAATTGGGGGATGAAGATTATAAAAATATGGCTTTGGCAATTGGCTTAGGCATGGTACATCACGATTCTGCGGTGGCTTATGGTGAAAGAGATGAAATGATTCGTGAATTAGGAAATTTCCTTCAACAACAGGCCCCTCGTCCGATATTCTTGCGTATTGGGTATGAATTTGATGGTCATGATTGGAATCACTACAATAGAGAACACTATATAAAAGCCTATAAAAGGATAAAGGATATTTACGATGAAATGGGGATTACTAATGTAGCCTATGTTTGGCAATCGTGTGGTTTTATGTCCTCATTAGAAGAATTAGAGCAATGGTACCCAGGAGATGATTATGTAGATTGGTGTGCTTTTTCATTTTTTGGGGCGTGGAAAAAACAAAATATGATTGCCTTTGCGAAGCAAAAAGGAAAACCCGTATTTATTGCTGAAGCCACTCCTGCTTTGGAAGAAAATAAAGAGACTGACTTAGCTAATCAAGATCAAGCAGTGGAGGCATGGGAAAATTGGTTTACTCCATTTTTTGCGACTATTCATCAAAATCCGAAAACGGTAAAAGCCATTTCGTACATAAATTGTAATTGGAAGGCACATAGAATGTGGTTTGATAATCCCACTTTTAAATACATCGATTCTCGTCTTCAAGTGAATCCAATGATTATGGAAAAATGGGAAGCAGAATTGGAAAAAGAGACTTATTTGATGTCATCAGATAATTTGTATGATAAGCTAAACGGACCAAGCTTATAACTTAATAAGGGGAGCTGATTTTGCTCCCCTTATCATCAAATGCTTAGTTTGAAATAATGATTTTTTCTTGAAGTGATTTGATAGATCCAACCACGTGCATAATATAAATACCTTTAGGTAAATCAAGTTCTAAATTCATCAGTGCTTGACCATCATTTACCTCCCAACTTTTTGATATTGCCCCTTGCTGATCGTAAATCACAATTTGATAAATCTCCCCTAAATCAGCATTTCTAATAGATACTTTACCATTAGTTATTGGGTTTGGATAAATTGAATTATCTGAAATATCAATAGCATCGACATTCATCATCCTAGCTCCTGATGTATTTCCAAAACCTAAAACTCCGTTACAATGCATCCATTCAGAATATTGACCTCCACAAGAATTATTTTGCCAAACCGCTGTATTATACGATTGTTGTTCAGCTTGTTTTCTATTTCCATTAATTTCTACCCAATCCACTTGAGCATCCCTGCCGTTTTGATCATTAAAATATTCAAGATTTAGATCTCCATTAGAGTTGGTATTGACAGTAAAAATCTTAAAATTAGTAGTTAGCGACAAAGTCTGAATGGTTTGATTACCAATACGGACATTCAATTTCTCTTGTCCACTTACGCCTTTAGCTCTTACTTTTATCGTATTCGACCCTGTATTTCCTCCACCAGAGTTTCCATTACTTGTCCCCATCGACATACTATACACATTACATGTACCACTACTTTGGTAACCCTCTACAGTAAACGAAACTTCATATAGATTACCCATATTCATTCCTAAAGAAGCCCAAGCATTAAAATGATTGGCACACGTTACTGTACCGCTTGTTCTTTTCGATCGACGAACACTCCAATACTGTTGAAACGTTTTTGTTCCTTGAATTGAAGGTTGTTGTACTCTTGTGGTTTCATAAATATCATATGTACCTCCGTCAGTGGTGACAGTCCCTTTAGCATTTGCCCCAGGTGGTCTCCAACTTCCCCAACTCTCCACTATATAATATTCCACCAAAGGACTTGTTGTCCAACCATAAATACATAAATAAGAATTTCCCGAAGGTTGGTAATTTGCTCCATACGTCACTGTCTGATTTTTCACACCGGGACGCTTTCCTTTTCGAGCCAAAAGGTTGCCTATATTGCTCCAAGAAACATAAAAGTTTCCTCCATTGTTAAGCGTCATGCAACCATTTCCAGAATCTTTCCAATACTCATAGGTATATCCTCCTTGATTCCCAATCTGATTATTACAAATAGTTTGGGATTGTACATCAAAAACTGAAAATAGGAAAACAGACATTACAAAAACGCTTTTATAGAAACGTTGCATCAATTGATTGTTGTTGTGAATACCGCTTAAAGAATCTAGCGTTTTCATGTATAGTAGATTTTTCATTTTAATAAAGTTTTCATTTCATAAAATATCAAGAGCCCAATTTTTTGAGTGAAGTAGAATGTTTAATTATTGGACTCTTGATTAGACAGTTTAATTATTGAATCATCAGTTTTTTAATTTGATAATCATCATCCGATAAAAGTTGAAGCACATAGGTTCCTTTCTTTAAAGCTGAAACATTCAACTTTCTTTCATCTTCATTTAAAATTGAAGTAGAAACCAATACCCCACTTATCGTATAAATTTTGATTTTAGTCGTTGTACTTTTCAGCCCTTTGATGCTCACTTGATCTGTAGCAGGATTCGGATAAAGTTGAATTTCATTTTCCAAATCACTATTTGATGTTGAATTCACAGTCATCAACCTAGCATTAGAGCAACTAGGTGCAGAAGAAGAATTACTTAAATAAATGGTGAAATCTGATGTTTTTGAAACCAATACCACATCTGAACCCTCTTTGCCAATCCAATATGCTCCATCTAATCCGCTGAATCCACTATTCGAAAAAGTGATCGATGGAGAGGCACTACCTAAAGTATGAGTAATGGCTGTTTTAAGATCAACATACCAATTAGGCACACCGTTATTTGTACGCATAGAGAAGTCCCAAATTTGTCCGCCTTCTTTCGACCAGTTCACGGAAATATTATTTACATGAGATAAATCGGGACCATTACCTAATACATGTGCATGAGTGAAGCTTGTATTGGTAGTAGGAAATGCTTCTGAACTAGGTAGTCCAAAAGAACATGTACCCGTATTTCCGCCATTGTCTCCTCCATTATCTCCACCTCCGTTAGAATTATCTTCGGTAAAAGATAGATTTCCAAGATTAAAACCTCCTTCATCAAAAACAATTCGCATCACTTGTTCCCCTGCGGTTAAACTAACATTCGAAGCAGTTACATTGGTAAATGTACCCCATCCTCCTGTAGAGGACACATTGATTATTCCAGTTTTATCGACACCATTAAATTCAATATGAAATTTTCCATCAGATGATGGTGAAGCAACTTCAGCTGATAAAGTATAATTGGCTGTTGTATTGATGTCTACTGTGTATTCTAACCATTCTCCTGCAGCAATCCATCCAATATTACCACCATTCGTTCTGTTTTCGGTATCTACATCCGTATCCTGACGATCGCCATTGCCATTGTTGTCCACATCAGAATCATTGTAGGCAACATCTTGACCACCATTATCAAATGTGACGGGATTTATTGTTCCAGGAATAATTTGTGGACTACCTAAATAAGGCGTTTGTCCAGATGTTGGAGGTGAGCTAACTGTTATAATAGTTTCATCTGTAAAACCACCATCTACAGTTGTCGCAGTAATTGTTGTACTCCCTTCTTGAATCGCTTGAACGACACCTAAAGTTGAAACAGTCGCAATGTTCGTATTCGACGATGTATAATTTACTCGTTTATCATCAGCATTTGAGGGTGAAATACTTACTGACAGATTACTTGTTTGTCCCACTACCAAAGACAATGATGATGGAGTTAAAGTAATTCCTGTTACAGGAATCGGATTAGGATCAACAGGAGGAGTTGAACCGTCTACATACGCTTTAAAATTACCTGATAAATGCAATAGACACATCATTTGTAATAATCCATCATAATAACGGTATCGACCTGTGGTTGGTGCTCGATCCCATAATGCATTGATAAATTCCCAAGATTTCGCATCGGTGGAAGCCAAAGAAGTCATGGCATTACAAGCGACCAAACCTACTGCTTGATAGTCTGTCCCTGGTAAAGGATTGCCATCTAAGGTATAGCCACTAGAATAACTATAAATACCTTCATTGTAGAAAAAGTCTTGAATGTTATCGGTAATTGTTTTCTCTCTTTCGTCTTTCTTGAACCAAGCATAATCCATGGCAACATTCATCGCACAGCGCCAAGCATCTACGACAAAATCCTCTTTATGTCCGCCGGTTGGACTACCATCATAATTGGAATAATCAGGCATTAAACCTGTTGTAGGATGTGCAGCCGCTTGAAAAAAGTCGCGAGCAACAACTGCAGCATCCTTCCAATATTGACGATTGGTTTTGGCCATCATTCCCCAAACTTCATAAAAAGAAGGCAAAAAGTATGAAGGGTCTGTATAAGTTGAAGCTTGAGCATAAGGCACGAAACAGACTTTCTTTTCCTCATTAAACATATTTGGTACTGAACCAATGATCTGATTGTGTGGCCACCCTTTATTCATAATTTGCTCAAGGATATAATCCGCTTCTGCACGGTAATTATAAATACCACCGCGATCTCCAAATCTTACGGAAGCAAAATACAAGGCTGTGATAAAATATATTTCACCATCTGAAGCCGTATTAGGATCTAATTCTGCTCCATTCGCATCCACAATCCAACGGAAATAACCTTCTCGGTTTCCCGGACCATGTTGCATATGAGTTTTCGCAAATTTCCATATACGATCGAATTCCTCTTGCTTGTTCATTTGGACCGCGATCATCATTCCGTAAGACATCCCTTCTGATCGTACATCATTATTATCGATATCTAAGATGTAGCCCTCATCCGTTCCTTTAGGGTAATATACTCTTTCGGTATCATTATCTCCATAAAATAACTGTTGATAAACACTATTGATTTTATCATCAATTTGTTGTTGTGTATACCCTGCCTCTTTAAACATATTTCTATAATTCCCTGTATAGAAAGCACCCTCGCTTGGCAAAGTTGGAGGTGCAGGAGGAGGTGGAATATCACCCGTTCGAGTAAAACTGATCCAATCCAGTAATGTATCATTTGATCCATTATCTGTTTTCAGTACCAACCTGATCACTTTACTTCCTGCATTCCCTTCAATTTTTATTGATTTTGTATCAATACTTGGGACAGTACCAGAAAAAGAAAAAGTGGTAATTTCGGTTCCATCAATTTCTAAACTAACACCTGCAGCACTAGCATTTGTGGATGCTCCTCTTAAGCTTATATCAAATACTCCGGGTGCATTGGAAAGTTGAATGGTTGTGGATCCATTATCATCATTAGCATATAAAATGATACCATCAAAAGGAGTTGTTGTCGTACCTGCATAAGCTCCTCCTAAAGTCATTGTCTCTGTTTGTATTGTAATACCCGAATTAGAAATAACGGCATTACAATCCACTCTAAAAAACAGTAGTGAAATAAATAAGAGAGCGATAGTTTTTACAAAGCTTGGTGGTTTTACATGATTGTTCCTAAAGTTTACCTTTTCGTTTAGATAATTTTTCATTTCAATAATTTAGTAGATTTAGTTAGCACTCTTTCTGACTTCTATGATGTAGCCGGAACAAAATAGATAGTAGAAGAGTTAATTCATTTCATTGAGATCTCATTATCAAAAGTAACTGAAGAACAATCGGTTGTATATCAAAAAAACGACAAATAATAATAAAAATGGAGCATCAAAAATGAAGCATTTTGATGCTCCATTTGTCCTACACAAAAAAAGCACTCCCAATTTGAGAGTGCTTTTGAAACAATGAATGATACATGTTATTACATTTCACCGTCTACAGTGGTTGTTGAACCATCTTCATTAAAATCTATTTCCACAAACTTTACGCTTCTCAGCCAAGTTTTTCCTCCTGATGGTTGACTATCATGGTAAAATAAATACCATTTTCCATTGAATTCTACAATGGAGTGATGAGTTGTCCACCCAACCACAGGAGTTAATACAACACCTTTATAATGAAATGGTCCATACGGTGAATCACTTACTGCATAACATATTCTATGGGTATTACCTGTAGAATATGAGAAATAATACTTGTTATTATATTTATGCATCCAAGGTCCTTCAAAATATCTTCTATCGTGATCTCCAGCTTTTAATGGCTCACCATTTTCATCGAGAATCACTACATCTTTTGGTTCTTCCGCAAAGCCCTTCATGTCCTTAGAAAGTTTCACGACTTTCGGACACAAAGCATCTTCATGGTCAGCAGGTTCTTGTCCCACTTCTATTGCCTTATTATCTCTATATCTTTGTAATTGACCTCCCCAGATTCCTCCAAAGTACATATAGAAATCTTCTTCATTATCCTTAAAAACAGCTGGATCAATACTGTAACTCCCATCCATTGGCATTGGTTCTGGAATAAATGGCCCCTCTGGTTTTTCGCTAATTGCCACTCCCATTCTGAAGATATCATTTTTATCTTTCATTGGGTAATACAAATAATACTTACCATCTTTTTCAGCGGCATCGGGTGCCCACATTTGTCTTCCAGCCCAAGGAATATCTTCTAATTTCAAAACACAACCATGATCCGTCACTTCTCCATTAATATCATCCATAGAGAAGACATGGTAATCTTGCATATTGAAATGATCACCATTGTCATTCTCTTCTACACCAGATTCAATATCGTGTGATGGATAGATATATAATTTTCCATTAAATACGTGAGCGGAAGGGTCTGCAGTGTACAAATGATCTGCAATATATTTTGGTTTATTTTTTACTAAACTCATGCTGATTTTATTTTATCAAATGATATGATATATACTTAATTTAAGGCCACATTTTCGACCTCTATAAATTCATTTTCTTGTTGCTTTGCTCTTCTATCTGATAATTCCCCTTGCATTTTGATATTGAACTCTTTCGTAATCACATAAAAAATGAGAGAAATAACCGAAATCATAAATGTAGCTGCAGGGACAATTGAAGCAGTTAAACGAATACCAAAAATGGCCTCTGTAGATTGTACCATATTAGGTTCATATCCATAAACTGATACGATCCATCCACATAAAGCACCTCCTAAACCTAATCCGGCTTTTAATGCAAATACAATCCCTGAGAAGACAAATCCCGTGGCTCTTCTTTTATATTTCCATTCTGAATAATCGGCTACATCGCCCATCATTGCCCAGAGTAACGGAATGGTTGGTGCATAGAATACTGACTTCAAAATATTTAAGGTAAATGCCCAACCCACCTTATCTTCTGGAACAAAGAAAAATAGTCCAGTAAAAACTGAAGTCATAAACAGGCAGACAATAAAGGTGTTTCTTTTGCCAAACCTTTTTGCCAATGGAGCAGACAGGGTCAATACACCAATAATGGTAAAAAACTGCCCTATCATATTAAAAAAGCTAAATCCAACACTAAATGCATTGCTTTGATCTGGTAATGCCAATAGACCAAAGGCATCCATTAAACTGTGTAATAATGATGGTTCGCTGTTGGTAGTTTGTACTAAATTGAATTGCTCTAAGAATGAGAAAATGGCTTGAGGTTGCATGTAATAACTAAAGAAATAATACATTCCTCCTCCCCATAATGATAATGTTGTGAAGATAAAAAGGGTCACAATAAACATAGAGAACCATGGACCGTTTTTACTCAAATCTTTAAAATCTTGTTTGATGGAAGTTTTCTGTGTTGGAGGCGGTGTAATTCTTTCTTTCGTAGTAAGAAAAGTGATGACAAAAAATACAATAGCAATGAGTGAGAAAATACCTATCGCCATCGACCAACCTTTCTGATCATCACCCTGACCTAATTTATCGACTAATGGTAATGTAAAACCTTGTACAATTAATGAGGCCACCATGGCTAAAACAAATCGAACAGATCCAATATTAGTTCTCTCATCAATATCACTCGACATCACTCCATGTAAAGCTGAGTACGGTGTGTTATTTAAGGAATAGATGGCCATTAATAAGGTATAGGTGATCCCTGCGTAAATCACTTTATATCGCTCCGTAAGATCTGGAGTAGTAAAAGCTAAAAAGAAAAATAATCCAAAAGGTATGGCAGTCCAAAGCACCCATGGCCTATATTTCCCCCATCTTGTGTTGGTTCTATCCGACATAATGCCTACCACAGGATCTACAAAGGCATCAATAACTCTTGCTAATAATAGAATCGTTCCAGCAGCTGTTGCTTTAATTCCGAAAACGTCTGTATAAAAACCAAGTTGAAAAACCAACATAATTTGAAATACAAAATTAACAGAACAGTCACCCAAGCTGTATCCAATCTTTTCTTTTAACGATACTTTTTGGTCATCAATTTTCATTTTTCTCAATAATAAAGTCAATAAAATCTAAGCAATAAAATACCACCCCAACACACACATGTTGATTCTTTTATTGACAAGCCGATAAATAAATTGTTTGATGTTAGAAGGAGAAAGAGGTACTCTGATTCCCTCCTCCTCACATAGCTAACTCTATTCTTGAAGGCCTTCTAAGAAGCCTGTATGTGCTTTTTTGATCGTAAAGTCTTTGTCGTATAATAATGGCCAATCATCATGACCTTGATGGCTTGGAATCCATGATTCATCATCTCTTAATCCCCAAATCGTTAGTGCAAACTTGCTACTTTCCGGTATTGCATTATACACTTCTACTACCTCTCTCACTTTGTCCTTTTGAGCAAACTCTCTTTCCTCAGTAGGACCCGATAAATCATTATCAGGATTTATCTTTACATCTAACTCCGAGAAGTGCATAAGAATACCTTTATCAGTAATTAGTTTAGTATGTTCTGCAATTGTTGTTTTAGATGGGCCGTTATAACCAATGTGCATTTGGAAACCAACACCATCTAAAGGAACATTATTCGATTGGAAATTATCAACCACTTTAGTGATGACACCATCTAACTTAGTTCTATCCCAACATAAGTTATAATCATTGTAGAATAATAAACAATCTGGATCTGCTTCTCTTGCCCATTCAAAACATTTCTGAATATAGCCTTCACCCATTCTTTCTAAGAAAACTGAATTTCTATAATTTCCACCAGCATCATCAATGGCTTCATTCACAACATCCCAAGAGATTACTTTTCCTTTGTAACGTGTTACAGTAGTTTTGATATAATCTTCGACCATATCAGAAAACTCTTCGTCCGTTCCTGCATAGTTCTCTACCCAATCCGGAGTAGCTGCATGCCAAATCAAAGCATGACCATGAACTTCCATACCGTTATTTTGTGCATATTCTACCAATTGATCTGCTAATGTAAAATCATATCTACCTTCTTCTGGATACATGATATTCATTTTCATTTCCCATTCAGCTGAAATCTGATTGTATTCTCTTTTGTAGATCTCATCGTGAGTTCCATTTAATCGATCTACAATAGTAGCCATACCTACTCTAAACGTTGTCGCCACATCTTTTAGTGGAGTGTCTGGCTCTACACCATCTTCGGCCAAAGTAGTAATTGATTTTGCACTAGAAAAATCTGAAGATTTCTCCTTAAGAGAGGCTTTTACTCTCACATAAAAAGTCTGTCCTTTAGCAAGCCCCTCAAAATGGAAGAAATCTTCTTTAGTAGAAACACTTTCATATGGAGCCACAAGGTTGGTAAAATTCTCGTCAGTAGCCAGATTTAGTTCATAGCTTTGTGCATTCACAATGCTTGTCCAATCTGCCGTAAAGCTACTGGCTTTTAAGTTGGAGATTTTATAAATAGTCGGTGAAGAAAGTGTTAATTCTTGCTCTTTATTATCTACACAGCTTGTGAGTCCAACTACTAACGCAGATAATAGATATATAAATAATTTTTTCATGTTATTTCTTTTTGAAGCTTAGTTACAACCCAGGGCTTTCACCCTGGATTGAAAACAATTTACTGTTCGTAGTAAGTAATGTTATCGACATAGTAATTCCCTGCCGTATTTCCCTGAATAACCACCCAAGGATATTCCTTACTTCCGTCTATTTGTCCGTTTAGATCGTACTCTAATGTTACCCATTTTCCAGGTTCGACATCAAGGAAATACCCTGTATCAAAATCACTTTCCAATTGTAACTTTAGAGAACCTGCTTGTTCAAAATACACATCAACCGTAATCTTATCGGCTGCAACACCCACAATCTGACCGTTTCTAACAGCACTTGCTGAGAAAGGATCTGCTTGTGTCATCATTAAAGCAAAGTTTGATGAGTTGACAGCATCTGCTGCTGGATTTGCTGCTACTGAAACGGCTTGGTCCCAAGCATTCCAATCACCCACTTGCTCGTCTTCAAAATCGCCATATACTGTTCCGTTATTTCCACCAATATCAAGTGCATAATATTTGATGTTATCGATGTAGTAACTTCCTGCCGTATTTCCTTGGAAAAGAATCCATGGATACTCTTTTGCAGGATCAACTTCTCCTTCGAGATTGTATTCTAATGTTACCCATTCTCCGGCTGGTACAGCTTGGAAATATCCGGTATTAAAATCACTTTCTATCTGTAGTTTTAATTCGCCTGCTACTTCGAAGTAAACATCAACCACAATCTTTGTTGCAAAAGGAGTCACTTGAGGAATACTTCTAACAGCACTGTTTTGCCAAGGTTCTGTTTGGGTCATTTTCAACACCAAATCAGAAGGATTAGCTGCTGATGCACCTGGATTACTTACCACAGAAACATCTTGTCCCCATGCATTCCAATCACCCACATTACCATCTTCGAAATCGCCTAACAATAAGAAAGCATCTCCTCCGATTGGTGGTAAATCCGGATCTCTTTGTTCGATAACGATATCTTGAGACACTGTATCTACACCTGCATTATTACCTGTATATAACGTAATTTTGTAAGTTCCTTCGTTAGGGTAATAGGTAGTATCCATACCTTGTGATCCTCTTACGAAAGGTCCATCTTCCTTGAACTTCCAAGAACTCATAATGGATGTCCCTGTCGATTGATTATCAAGTACTATGTAGTTAGGATTTTCATCTGATGGAGTCGCTGTAAATGCTGCTTTTGGCAGTTCTTCCATTGGTGAAGAATCTTCTGATGTACATCCCCAAACAGAAAGTAATCCTAAAAGGTATATATATATAAATTTATTTTTCATAGTTCATTCATTTTCAGTTCAACAAGCTGATATTAATAGCCAGGATTTTGATCCGCTGCAGAAATTTCAGGGTTTACATCAATTTCTTTTTGTGGAATAGGAAGTAACTCCGACTTACCACTTACAAAGCCTGATCCTGCTAAGAATGTTGAAGCCATATCCCAACGTAGTAGGTCATTGTAACGTACTTGTTCACCAGCTAACTCTACTTTTCTTTCGTGAACGATGGCTTTGAAAACATCCGATTTATTACTTACAGGATACGTTGCATTCATTTCTGCTGATCCATATAACGGCATGTTTACTCTTGCTCTCACTTCGTTCATTAAATTAACTGCTGTCGAGATATTACCTAACTCATTTTCCGCCTCTGCTCTCATTAATAGAACATCTGAGTAACGAATTACACGGTGATTAATACCTGATGCAATTTCCTCTTTCGGACGTTGATAATAGTTTTGATATTTCTTCCAAGCTGCTCTATGATCTGGAAGACTTACTACTTCTGTTCCGTTATTAAACAACTCTCCATCTGTATAGAAATTGGCTACATAACGAGGATCGTTCGCTTCATATTCGTCTAACAAGTCATCTCCTGGGTAAGAGTTGAACCAATCGTTCCAACCATATTCCTGACCTCTTAACGATACGAACTGCATTCCTGAAGCATCTTCTACCCACCAAGTATCTTGATCAGACCAACCAAATTCTCTTGTAAAACCTACTTCGAAAACTGATTCAGAATTGTATTCCGTTTCTTCTAGGAAGTTATGAGAATAATCGTCTACCAAAGTATAACCTGTTACTTTCTTGAAAGCATCTGCTGCCTCTTGCCATTCTTGTCTGTACAAGTGCATTTTACCTTTTAATGCATAGGCTGCTCCTGAAGTTGCTCTACCTCCATCAGAATTCGCTTGAGTAGGTAAAAGTTCAGCTGCAATGGCTAAATCTTCCAAAATAAATTGATATACCTCTTCTTTAGTTGATCTCGGTTTTGGAGTATCAGTTAACTCTGGGTAAATCGGAACACCACCAAAACGAGTCACTAAAAGATGATAGTAAAAGGCTCTCATAAAGTGAGTTTCTCCTAATGCTCTATCCACATCATCCTGAGTAACATTCTCAAATTTATCTTGATTCGAGATTACGAAGTTTGCTTTATTAATACCTCTAAAGCAGTTATCCCAATAAGTAAAGATGCCTTCGTGATTTGAGTCAAAAGTAAAATTATAATACTGACGTTTATCAGGCTCGTGTTGAGGATTTAATTCCACTTCGTGACCCATATTGTCATTCATAAAAAATAAATGACGGATGTAAAGACCTTTTGATTGCAAATTGACATAAGATGCATCAACCGAAGATTGTAACTGAGATTTGTTCTTGAAATAAGTATCCTCAGTAAGTTCATTAGGGTTAGAGATGTTAAGGAAATCTGTACTACAGCTACTTCCAAGTGCAATCACTAATAATAAAATGAATGTATTTTTAATTTTTGTCATGATGTTTAGAAGTTTAATTGTAAGCCACCAATAATTGTTACAGGAGTTGGATAGTTACCTCTATCGATACCCGTCTCGGCAGGGTTGTTACCACTTGCTGCTGCAGCACCAACCTCTGGATCCAAACCAGTATATTTTGTTACTGTAAACAAGTTTTGTCCACTTACATAGAATCTACATCTTGAGATATATTTCGATAAAACGTTTTTAGGAAGTGTATATCCTAAAGTGATATTTTTCAGTCTTAAATAAGAGCCATCCTCCACAAAACGATCTGAAGTTCTTAAGTTATCACCCGACTCGCTTAAACGAGGTACATCAGAATCTGGATTCTCAGGCGTCCATGCATTTAACATCTTTGGATGGGCATTGAAGAAACGTTGCCCGCCTTCCAAATACCATCTTGTAGTATTATAGATTTCATTTCCATAAGTACCGTTAAAGAAGATGTTTAAATCGAAGTTCTTATAACTAAAATCCATGTTTAAACCAAATACTACATCTGGAGTTGGATTACCGATGATTGTTTGATCGTGATGATCGATAACACCATCAGGTACACCGTCAGGACCAGAAATATCTTTAAACTTCACATCGCCAGGCGCAGTATTTGATGTCTGAATTGGTGAAGTATAAATCTCTTCCCAAGATCTAAAAATACCTACTGCTTGATAACCGTAGAAATGTCTTAGCGGCTCACCTTCAACACTTCTTAAGATAGAACCGTTGTTTTCATAGTACCCTTCAAAAAGTGTTTCTCCACCAAGATCATTCACTCTATTTTGCATGGTACTAATATTTAGGTTGGCTGCCCATTTCAATGCCTTCTCCTGGTTTTTCACTCCAAGATTAAATTCAAAACCACTTACTTGAGCAGATCCTGCATTTTTCGCTTGAGTAGAGTTTACACCACCAATAGAAGAAACCTGACGAACATTAATTAATAGATCATCACTTTCGTTTTTATAATATTCAGCTGATAGTGTTAAACGATCTTCGAAGAAACCTAAATCAACACCTACGTTAGTCATGTAAGTTGTTTCCCACTTTAAATTAGGGTTTGGTAGGTTACCTGCCGTTGTACCAAATGCTTGATACACACCGTTTGCACCACCAAAAACATATCTATGATTACCTGAAACGATAGATGCAGAATATCTATAATCTCCAATATTATCGTTACCCACAGAACCATAACTACCTCTTAACTTTAACTGTGACATCCAATCAGTTTCTGGTATAAATGCTTCATCCAACACGTTCCAACCTAATGATAAAGAGTAGAATCCTGCCCATCTGTTATTGGCTCCAAATCTAGAAGAAGCATCACGACGATATGAAGCAGCAAATAGATATTTACCATCATAATCATAGTTCACACGGCCTAAATAACCTAGTTTACCATAATCTACAGAGAAAGAACCGCCAGTTAAGTCAGTATTCGTTGTATTCTTGATCTCATTGGTAATTTCATTAAAACTCGACGTACCTGCATTCATATTTTTCTTTTCAATACGTTCTACAACAGCTACAGCATTTACATTGTGTTTACCGAATTTTCTACTGTAGTTGGCTTGTCCAATTAATGTCATCATTGCATGAGATCCATATCCTTTCTCGATCAATGCTCTGTTGGGTCTAGCTAAAGCTGATCCATCGTCGTATGCTGGGGAGAATAAATCATTTGTATAATTGAAGTAGTCAATACCGCCTTGTCCCTTAATAGAGAAACCTTGGAATAACTCCACTTCTGCTGATAACGTACCCATAAGGTTCACTCTTCGATTAGAGATTTCTGTATGTTCTAAAACTCTTACCGGGTTTTCAGCATCTTGACCATCCAATTGAATATTTGTACCTTGATACCCACCTAAATTACTTGCATTATAAACCGTAAGATATGGTGGCATTTTAATGGCATGCTCTAATGCTGAACGACCTGCAGATGTTTGCTCCGGCTTTTTATCAGTACTTGACACCGAGAATGTTTGTGCTACCTTCAATCTACCTTTCGTATAATTTGAATTCGCTCTAAACATGAAACGCTCAATACCCGTGTTTTTTAATACACCTTCCTGATTCATGTAGTTACCACTAATTCTATAATTCGTGTTTTCACCACCTCCAGATAAGCCAACATTGTAGTTTTCGATAATACCTTGTTGGAAAATCTCATCTTGCCAATTGGTATTGTACTTACTGATATCAGCATATTTTTCATTTTCTAAACGTCCTTCAGCAGCATTTCCCCACATTTTAGAGTATTTGATGTAGTCATCTCTACCCATTACATCATGTTGGTTTTGCACTGTTTGAACACCACGGTAGCCGTCAATATCAATTTTAATTTCTCCTGACTTACCTTTCTTAGTCGTGACTACAACTACACCATTTGCACCTTGTGCACCATAAATAGCAGTAGTAGAAGCATCTTTTAAGACCGTCATTGTCTCAATGTCCGAAGGGTTCAAATCACCCAAACCTTGTACAATAATACCATCTACTACAATTAGAGGGTTGTTACCACTCGTACCCATTACACCACGAATTTGTACAATTGGATCACTACCTGGAGAACCATTATTAGTTACAGACACACCTGTAGCTCTACCTTGTAAAGCTTGATCTGCCGTGTAGACCGGAGTCGAAGTAATGGCTTCAGAATCTACTGTTGCAATTGCACCCGTTACTTTTGCTCTTTCCTGAGTACCATAACCTACAACCACAATTTCTTCTAACTGCTTTACATCTTCGTCCAACGAAATATTTATTTCAGTTTGGTTTTCTATGGAAACCATCTTTTCGATGTAACCAATATATTTAAAACCTAACTCGGTGTAATTCGCATCTACTTTAATAGAATATTCACCTTCGAAGTTGGTAATCGTACCTATTGTAGTACCTACTATAAATACATTTACACCAGGTAGTGGTACATTATTATTACTATCTACTACAACTCCTTTGATTATTTTGGAATCTTGAGCATAGAGATAGTTTGGTAATAACAGAACGGAAAATAGAATCATTAGAAGAGGTATCTTTTTCGATACGTCTGCTCTAAAAAAATAATTGTTCATTTCATTTTCTATGTTTAATTCAATCAGATACTAAACCTATTTTGTTTTATATTAAACTTTACAGATCTAGTGAATAGTTAGAGTTAGCATAACTTGAGAGCTGAAATGTTGTCTAAGTAAAATTTCTTTTCATTTTGTTTATGTAGATTTTAAAGTTAAAAAATGTGCCTTATCACAGACTTGTTAATTGTGTCGAAACTGCTGGTCTATTATCTACGCCAAAGTGGCTATTAAAATAATGAGACCAACTAAACTAGTAATAACCAAGACCTCTAGTACTACTAATTTCCTAGAGTGAACATTTTGTTCGCTTGACTTTTTTCTCATGCTGCAAGTTGTATAATTGTACTTTATACAAATAATAAAATTGAAGCAAAATCTTGTAATAATGATGTTGAGGCACATTTTTGCAACAAATGTCACATTTGATGCATCATAATTTTCATTTCAGCCACACTAAAAAATCAAATAGTTAAAAAAATTAAATACAATTCTTACTCTTTAAATAAAATATTATACCATGTTTATCATTTAAGTATAAAAAAACTCGACATAAAGCCGAGTTTATAGATGATTAGATCAATAGTAATTGCCTTCTTATTCTTTTCCTTCGACCTCTTTTAATTCTTGTGTTGGTAGAATATTGAAATACTCTTTATAACATTTCGAGAAATAAGATGGAGAAGAGAATCCTGTTTGATATCCAACGTCACTCATATTACTATTCCCTACCAATATCAATTTCTTTGCTTGTTCTAAACGAATCCGTTTAATAAATACTGTAGCTGTTAAACCCGTAAGTGCTTTAATTTTTCGGTATAACTGACTCCTACTTAAATTCAATTGACCAGCCAAATGTTCAACATTTAAATTAGGATCTGAAATATGTTGATACACATAATCCGTAATCGTTTTTAAAAACTCTTGATCTACATTTGTGGTCGTTGGACTTTCAAACCCTTCCTCTTGATATTTACCAATAAATCGGTCGAATATTACTTGTCTTGATTTCAGAAGTTGTTTTATAGTCACATGCAGTAATTCTAAATCAAATGGTTTTTGTATATAAGCATCTGCCCCTAAATCAATTCCTTTTATTTTATCTTCTTGATCATTTTTGGCTGTCAAAAGGATAAGAGGAATATGACTAATCTTTAAATTCGTCTTCACCTTTTCACATAAAGTGAAACCATCCATATTAGGCATCATCACATCAGATATAATAATGTCGATATTTTTTTCTTCGAGGAGATCCAAAGCATTTACTCCATCAGATGCTTCATGTATTTGATAATGTTCGTGTAGCGCCTCCTTTAAATAAGAACGCAGTTCATAATTGTCCTCTACCAATAAAACAGATTGTTTTTTCGAAGCGGATGAAGTAGTTGCAATAACCGATTTATGATCGCTTACAGGAAGTACATATTTCTTTCTATTCAACGAATTCCTATCAAATATTTGATTTTCATCGAGATGATCTTTACCCATTGGGAAATCTAAATGGAAGGTTGTGCCCACACCTACAATACTTTCCACTGAAATCTTACCTTTATGCAGCTCCACAAACTGTTTCACTACTTCCAATCCAACTCCTGTCCCACCATAATAAGCATCCTGATGTGCATCTACCTGATAAAAACGATCGAATACCTTTTCTAGATTCTCTTTAGAAATTCCTGGACCTGTATCGCTTACCGAAATTCTCAAATAAGTATCAGAAAGTGATAAATTGATATTGATTTCGCCATTTTGATCCATCAATTTGAAGGCATTAGAGAACAGATTAAAGATGATCTTTTCGATCATACTTTCATCCAAGTAAATCTGAATCTCATTTGTAAAGTCTTTCTTGATAGAAATTTCGATATTCCTACTTTCAGCTTCTTCTTCAAAAAATAAGATGGCCTCTTCAATCACTTCTTCCGGATTTAATAGCTGTGCTTTAAGGCTCATGTTCTTAGAATTCAACTTTCTAAAATCCATCAATTCATCTATCAAATTCTTTAATCGAAGTGCATTTCTATAGATTGAGACATTCTTTTCTCTTAATTGCTGAGTAGAAAACTGCCCAGATATCATATCAGTAATTGGATTTAGAATCAATGTCAAAGGAGTTCTAAATTCGTGTGATATATTCGTAAAAAACCGAAGCTTTGCTTTAGTTAGTTCTTCCTCTTGCAATCTGCGCTCTCTTTCTCCTTTGGCTTCTTCCAAAATTCTCACTCTTGCCTTCATTATTCTATTCAAGAAATAAAGTCCAAGCAAGAAGAGTAAAACATAAACTACAATAGCCAAATTCGATTGGTACCAATAAGGTAAAACTTTGATCTTTATCGTTTTTTCTTTTGTCCACACCCCATTATTATCCATTCCTTTTAAATGAAAAACATATTCTCCCCTTGGTAGAGAAGTATAAGTCACATTCCTCACCGCACCTACATAATTCCATGACTTTTCGGGTCCCTCTAAATAATAAGCAAAATCAATTTTATCAGAATATGGGAAATCGATACCGGTAAAATCTATGGAGAAGATATTTTCATCCTGAGAAAGCACTACTTCTTCCCCGTCTGTTATCTTTCTTTGAATTTCCTCAACATCATTCTGAAATTTCGTTTGATGAATGTTGATTGTATTGAAGAAAATCTCCGCCTCGCATTTTTGGGGTTTGATAATAGAGGCATCAATATAATTCAACCCCCTGATAGAACCGGCAAATAATGTATTTGAATTAGGATCAAAAGCTATAGAGTTATAATTAAAGTTCTCTGATACTAAACCGTCCTTTTGCGTAAAATAACGAACACTATCATTCCATTTTTGAATTACAGCAATACCATTTTTACTGCTTAACCAAATATTTCCATTCAGGTCTTCTGTGATTCCACAAATCACCTTTCGGTTGACTTTATTATTACCATAATAGGAGATCAACTGCTTGGTTTCTAAATTATACTTATACAAACCTGCTCCATCTGTCCCTATCCACAAATGTCGATCCTGACTTATAAAAAGTGATAAAATGTTGTCTCCCCCCAATTGTTGTGATAAAACTGTCTTTACTTTAAACTGTTTATCTTGAGTTTCAATATAGAAGAGTCCTTCTGTTGTACCCACCCAAACATTATCTTTTCCATCTACCAATACATTTCGAACATCTTTGGTCGATAAGCTTGTCTTAACAAAATCACCATAATTGGGGTAATACATCTTTTGATCTTTTGCATTAAAGTAACAAATCCCTCGATCAAAAGTCGCAATCCAAATACGTCCATAACTATCTTCATCAAAATAAATCACACGGTCAGAAGATAAGTTAGAATTGTCCTTAGTGTAATTTACAAAAGATGTTTTTCCTTTAGGTAAATAATAGATCCCATTTCCCCAAGTAGCTACCCAAGTTTGTCCTTTACTATCTTTAAATACAGATTGAACTGCATCACTTCCTAAGCCTTTTATTAGCTGATTGTTTTGAGTATTAACCGTTGAATATTGATCCAATTTTTGATCATATCTTGTCATTCCTCCACCATCTTGCCCTAACCATAATAAGCCATTATTATCGGAGACAATACTATTTACTGATGAAGTAGCCAAAGAATTTTTATTATAAGGATTATGAGAAAGGTGGCTAAATTTATAGAATTCCGGATCATATAAACCAACACCAAATTCATAATACCCAATCAAGATTTTATTTTTATCTACTGCATACAACGACCAAACAGAATTGGAGGAAAGCGAATTCCAATCTTTTGCATTACTCTCAAAATGAAGATATTTATTATTGTCTTCAACATCGAAAACAAATACGCCATCATTTTCTGTCGCCACAAAAATTCCTGATTCACTATCACAAAAATCCATTATTCTAGTAGTAGTCACAGGAAAAGCTTCTACTTTTTCCGAAGATATCTTATAAGTATAAATTCCAGATTCTACCGTTCCTATCCAAAGAGTACCGTTTTTAGACAAATACACTTTCTGAATACTAATATTCTCGGGAAGGTCTTTGTGTTTTACTTTAGTAAAGGTTTTCCTTAGATAATTAAATATAAATAACCCTTGGTTGGTGGCTAGATAGTAGTTTTTATGATCCCTTGTGGCTAAAGAGTTGATCTTAAAGTAGTCTTCTAGTTTTAATTTCATCGGATAAAAATCGATGGAATTATCCTTGTTCTTTATATAAATACCTTTGGTGTTTGTTGCCAAAATAATAGATTCATCTTTGGTTTCCTCCATTTCGAAAGCAACTACATCTTCAGTATTGCTTAATCTAATGGGAATGAATTTGTCTTTTTGAGTATCAAAATAGCTAATTCCTTTATTCGTGCCTATCCATAGTTTTTGATCATTATCAATTAATGAACATCGAATAAAATTGTCGTTGATTTTAGAAGAATCGGTTACAGAATAATTAAACAGCTCATAGTTTAAACCATCATATTTATAGATACCATTTCCAAAAGTACCCACCCATAAAAATCCTTGCTGATCCTTATTTATATCCGTAATTGGTCGCCCATCGGCACTCAAGTTCAATTTAATAAATTGATCTTGCTGACCATAAACTGTAATAGTTGTGAAAAATGTAATTAGTAGTAGTAAATAATAATTCATATACAGACGGTGAAGTGATAGTTATTATTTAAGTTTAAAAAGTGATCACGATTTCATCATATATAATAATACAGAGAATAAACTCATTTGTAAAATTTTATCATCAATTTGACTTGATAAAGATCGTGACCACCGCTTATTTAATATAAAAATTGTCCCTAATAAGGAATAAAATTACCCTTTAGGGTTTGATTTTGCCAATTCCAAAACCGCATGATACGCCTCTTTTGGCTGATTATTTCTATCAAATAATAAAGGATGATCTGTACGACCTTCGATAGGCCAATTGTTTCTCCAAGTATGTGCATCGTTCACTCCCCAGAAAGTTACTCGACTAATTTTGTCTTGATGCTTGATTAAAACCTTGAATAAATCGACATAATTTTGAGCCAATTTCACTTGCATGCTATCCGGAAGATTTTCTGGATATGGATCAAATTCTGGAGATTTGGCATATTTTTGAGAAATCTCAGCAGAAATCTCTTCGGTTGGGAAAGGTAAAACAGATATATCTAATTCTGTCAACATTACTTTCACTCCAAGATCTGCAAAATCGGTAATGCTTTTCTCAAATTCTGGAATTTTTACGTAATCCACTCCATAATGTGCTTGCATTCCTATACCATCTACACGGATACCTTTATCTAAAAGGCGTTTTACCAATCTTACAGCTTCTGCACGACGATGTGGTAGAATCATAGAATAATCGTTGTAGTATAATTCTGCATTTGGATCTGCTTCATGAGCAAACTGAAAGGCCAAATCGATAAAGTCTTCTCCAATAATGTTATACCATTTACTTTTTCGTAAACCTTCTTTATCATCAATTGCTTCGTTGACCACATCCCATGCATCTACTCTACCTTTATAGCGACCAACCACAGTATAAATGTGGTCTTTCATACGTTCTATCAATTCTTCTCTTGAGCATTCTTTTCCTTCTGCATTAATAAAGAACCAATCAGGAACCTGAGAATGCCAAACCAAAGTATGACCTACAATAAACATATTGTGCTTTTCCCCATACTCGACAAATTGATCTGCCTCTGTGAAATTATACACTCCTTCTGAAGGATGAATTTCTTCTGGCTTCATACAGTTTTCTGCTACAATAGAATTGTATTGCTTTTCTACTAATGAAGAAGAAGCCGCTCTTAGACCATTGGTGTGATCTACATGTAAAGCAGTACCCAATAGGAATTTACCATCAAATGCCTCTTTAAGAGTTGATGTTTTAGAAGATGTTTCTGATGATTGATTTTGACAGCTTAATAACCCTAATAATGCTGTTAATAACAGCACATGACTTAATGTTTTCATCTTGATGAAAATTAAAAATTTAAACAGTAGTCAATTTGGTTATCCTAGCTTTTTAGTTTCGACACTACTAGTTAATCATTTATTTTCTGAAAAAAAAATGTGATCCTTATTAATTCTTGGACAGTATTTACCTATAAACACACTAATTTATATTTAATCTACAATAGAAAGGCGTAGATTTACGCCTTCTATTAAGACACTTTTTTTCTACCCAAAGGAAAACGATGTACCTCCCCTCCGGCGTTCTTAATCTCCTTCATCAATTCTTTATCCTCTCCGAAAAAGAATCTACCTTGAAAGTTTTTCATTAGCCAAAAAGTAGCTTGTCTATTCACAAATACATAAGGGCATCCTAAATGAATACTACGTCTATGTTTATCATTCATATCAATGCAAAACAATGTATAAACTACTAATGATTTTGGTAATAATTTTCCAGAAAGTACTAAATCCTCTATTTCTTCTTCTGTCTTATTGGTGTAATCGTAAAATAATGTACCTCGTGCATCTAACATACTTACATAAGCAAGGTATGGTCTTCTCTTTTTTGGATTTAAAGCCTTAAAAGATTGCATCTGAATTAACATTAACTTTTGAATCTTTTGTGGATTCTTAATAACAAGCGGTTCTATTTTAGCGAAGACGCCATTATCCACCTCCGGATTAAAATAATCCGTTTCTTTTGTAAAAAGTAAAGCCTGTTCTTCAGTCATTTGGTCTATTCTGTCCATCTCGTGATTAATGATTCGTCTTGATATTTTCATAATAATCGTATTTTAAAAGTTGTAGTTTGGCAAAAGGAAAAAGTTATGAAAATCTATGGGTTGAGATTGCTAGTGGTGATGTAGTGTCTAATATACACTAATCATTGATATTAAACAATCATTTTATGTTATTTTCAATTATTAACCAATAATAAGTGTTTTAATATTAGAGCGAAAATTAAAATCAGAGAGAAATTACGATTTCTAAAATCACCTTTCTTTAAAATTTAAATCTTAAAAAATGGAGTTAAAATGTTAAAATAAGCGTCATAAATACTATTTTAAATTTATTCTAAATAATCATTTAAGTACAAAAAAAGCGACTTTAAATTGGTAAACCAGTTTTTAGCAGAATCATACCTATTGACATCAAAAAACGTAATTATAAGATAATATTTGCAATTATTTAATAATAAATACAACTTCAAATCCTACAATGACTCTCTCTTATTATTGACCTTCATCATCTTTTCTATTGATCATCATCATGTTCATTCATTTCTAATCTCAATACATTGGGAGTGTAAAGAGTACAATTAATATAATTTTAGCTTATAACACGAAGCACATATTAGTAACTATTGGTCCAAAAAAACTATTATGTTAGAAAGCTAACTTTATTAATTAGAGAGGAGGAATAACTTCTTGTAGTGAAATGGAGTGAGATAAATGAAAAGTATTTCGACGAAATACTTGACAATAACCAAGTTAACAAACAATTACTACAAGATTATATATATAGAAAATGCAAAATCGCGATGCAGGGTTTCACTGAAATCTGTCATCTTTTTTTGTACGGAATTAGATAACACACTTATTTAAAAAGCAGCATTAATAAAAATGAGCAACAACACAACTAACGCTAAGTATCCTGGCGTACGTGTCGCGATGGATGGTAACACCGCGGCTATTATGTGCGAAAGAGAATCATCGGATGCAGCGGGGGCCTACCCTATTACGCCGTCTACTCAGATGGGTGAATATTGGGCGGAAGAAGCAGCCAAAGGGCACTTAAACATTTCGGACAAACCATTAATTTTCATTGAGCCAGAGGGTGAACATGCAGCGGCAGCTGTAACGGCTGGTTTATCTATGACAGGACAGAGAGCAGCAAACTTCTCTTCTGGTCAGGGTATTGCTTACATGCACGAATCTTTATATGCAGCGGTAGGTAAAAGACTTACTTATGTATTAAATATTGGTGCTAGAGCCATGACGAAATCTACCCTTAATGTGCATGCGGGTCACGATGACTACCATGCCATTGATGATACAGGTTTCTTCCAATTATTCGCCAAAAAGGCACAACACGTTGCCGACTTGAACATCATTTCCCACAAAATTGCCGAGATGGCTTTAACTCCGGGTGTGATTGCGCAAGACGGTTTCCTTACTACTCACCTTATTGAGTCGCTCAACCTTCCTGAGCGTGATTTAATCAAAGATTTCTTAGGTCGTCCAGACGACATTATCCCAACGCCTACTCCAGCTCAAAAAATTATCTATGGAGAGACACGTAGACGTATTCCTGAAATTTGGGATGTGGATAATCCGTTAATGGCGGGTATTGTTCAAAACCAAGATGCGTATATGCAATCGGTGGCTGCACAAAGACCTTTCTTCTTTGATCACATTAAAGAAATTACAGATCAAGCATTTAAAGATTTCGCCGCTTTAACAGGTCGTGAGTACAAGAGAGTCATGACGTACAAAGTGGAGGATGCTGATTACCTCATCTTAGGACAAGGTAGTGTGGTTTCTAGTGCAGAAGCTGTAGTGGATTACATCAGAGAAACGAGAGGAATCAAAGTAGGTGTAGTCGATTTAGTAATGTTCCGTCCTTTCCCTGCCGATATGCTTGCACAAGTACTAAAAGGCAAGAAAGGGGTCACTATTCTAGAACGTTTAGATCAACCATTAGCTGAAGATGCTCCGATCATGAGAGAGGTGCGCTCAGTGTTATCGAAATGTTTAGAGAATGGAACTCAAAAGAAAAATCTTCCTTATCCAGAATTAAGCAGCTATCAACCAAAAGATATGCCTGCCTTGTATTCTGGTTCGTTTGGTATGGGATCAAGAGACCTTCAACCGGAAGGAATTATTGGTGCTATCGAAAACATGATGGATGATGGGGCTCAGAAAAAGTTATTCTACTTATCGATTGATTTCGTAAGAGAAAAAGCATTCAACCCTAAGCAAAGACAATATCAAGAAACGATTGAGGAGTCTTATCCAAACATTAAGAATCTTTCGGTTCGTGGTTCAGAGAATCCTAACCTGATGCCTAAAGAGGCGGTAACTGTACGTTTCCACTCTATTGGTGGTTGGGGTGCAATTACAACAGGTAAGAACTTGGCTATGACATTGTTCGATCTTCTTGGATACGATATCAAAGCCAATCCGAAATATGGTTCTGAGAAAAAAGGTCAGCCAACTACTTATTATCTAGCAGCTGCACCAGAACCAATTCGTATTAACTGCGAGTATTACTTCGTAGATGTGGTATTGTCACCAGACCCTAACGTATTCAAGCACACGAATGCTATTGCCGGTCTAAAAGAAGGTGGTTGTTTCATTATCCAAAGTGATAAAGCAACTCAGGAAGAAGTTTGGGCAGACATCCCTCGTCAATATCAAAAAATAATTATCGAGAAGAATATTCATGTATTCTATATCGATGGATTTAAGATTGCGAGAGAAGAAGCAACTGATCCAGAACTTCAGTTAAGAATGCAAGGTATTGCCTTCCAAGGTGCCTTCTTCTCATCTTCTCCATTAATGGAAAAAACTGGTCTTGATGCAGATAAATTATTAGATGCCATCCAAGAGCAATTACAATATAAATTTGGAGGTAAAGGTCAAAGAGTTGTTGATGATAACATGAGAGTGGTAAAACGTGGCTTCGATGAAGTTAATGAAATCACTTGCAAGGAAATCACAGAACAACAAATCGTTGATCAAGTACACAAAGATATTCCAACCCCAACTCTTCTTAAAAAGTCTCCAGTAAGCGAATCAAAATTATCTGATGTACACCGCTTCTGGGAGCAAACAGGTCATTTCTATCAAAGAGGTATGGGGAACGACAACATCACCGATCCATTTATTGGTTTGAGTGTGATGCCAGCAGCTTCTTCTCTATTTAGAGATATGACAGGTATTCGTTTCGAACATCCGGAATGGATTCCAAACAATTGTACTGCCTGCGGTAATTGTTATACCGTTTGTCCTGATACGGCTTTACCAGGTTTAGTTTCCGACCTTAACGATGTGATGGAAACGGTGGTAAAACGTGTGAGAAAGAAAAAAGGTAAAGTAGAACATCTACCTAAAGTGATCCGTCAGATGACCGGTAAAATCCGTGAGCGTTTTGACAGTGTGAAAGGTGATGTTACGGTGAATGATCAAATACACGCTATCTTAGATGAGGCTATTTTTGATGCATCTACACCAGCTGCTCAAGTGCAAGAATTGGAGTGGTTCAAAAACGAGCTAGGTGATTTCCAATTCGCATTAACACGTCCATATTATCAATTAAACGAGAAAAAAGAGAAAGGTAGTGGTGGTCTATTCAGCATCACTCTAAACCCTCAAACTTGTAAAGGTTGTATGGAATGTATCAAGGTTTGTGAGGATGATGCCTTAAAAGCTGTGATACAAACAGACGGTTCGGTAGCCAAACTTCGCGATGAGTGGAGCCTTTGGGAAGATCTACCAACCACTCCTGCTAAATACAATAGAATTGAAGATTTAGAGGAGAAAATCGGACCACTAGAAACGCTTCTATTAAATAAAGATGCGTACTCTGTGATGGCCTCAGGCGATGGTGCTTGTTTAGGTTGTTCAGAGAAATCTGTAGTCCATTTATTCACTGCTACGGTAGAGTCTTTGATGATGCCGAGAGTGAAGAAACATGTCGCTTACATTGGTGAGTTGATCTGTAAATTAGAGAAGCATATCCAATTGAAGTTGATGGAAACAGTCAACTTAAACGATGCGGATCTAATGGCAGATATTGTGACAGAGATGTCGGATACTGACTTAACGATGTCGAGTATTACTAGCAGAATTGAATCTGCAAAAGGTACAGCTCCAATCGACCAAGAGTGGTTCAGAAATGTGACGCAATTGATGGCACAACTGAAGCAATTGAAATGGAAATACGAGCAAGGTACAACAGGTAGAGGTCGCTCGAGTATGGGTATGACCAATGCGACTGGATGTACTTCGGTTTGGGGATCTACTTATCCTTACAACCCGTATCCATTCCCTTGGGCAAACCACTTATTCCAAGATTCAACATCATTGGCTATGGGTATCTTCGAAGGTCACATGGCAAAAATGGCAGATGGTTTCAAAGCAGTTAGAAAAGCTGAATTGGAATTGGCTGGGGAATATGATGCTGATAAACATGACGATTTCTTCACTTACTTCAATTGGGAACAATTCAGTGATGAAGAATGGCATTTATGTCCTCCAGTTGTGGCGCTTGGTGGTGATGGTTCGATGTACGACATCGGTTTCCAAAACCTATCGAGAATGATGGCATCAGGTAAGCCAATCAAAGTAGTCGTTGTAGATACTCAAGTGTACTCGAATACTGGTGGTCAAGCTTGTACATCTGGCTTTATCGGTCAAGTATCTGATATGGCACAGTATGGTAAAGTATGGAAAGGTAAGCCAGAACCTCGTAAAGAGATTGGTTTAATTGCCATGGCACATAGAAATACGTATGTATTGCAATCTACTTTAGCCAATACGTCTCAGATGTTAGAAGGCTTTATCGATGGTCTAATGACGAAGCGTCCTGCCCTATTCAATATCTATACTACTTGTCAGCCAGAACATGGTGTGGCAGATGATTTAGGTGCACATCAAGCGAAGTTAGCGATCGAGTCACGTACGTATCCGATCTTTAAATACAATCCAGATTTAGGTACTACTGCTGCCGAAAACTTCGACTTAGCAGGTAACCCTGATATGGATTTGATTTGGCCGAAATATACTTTAAAGTATAAAGACAATGGCAAAGACAAAACAATGGAAGTAGATATGACTTTCGCTGATTTTGCCATCACTGAGGCTAGATTTAGAAAGCACTTTAGAATGGCTCCAAGAGATACTTGGAACGAGAATATGGTGCCTTTAGCTGAGTTTATCGAAATGCCAAAAGAAGATCGTGAAGGTTTATTCCCATTCGTTTGGGCAGTCGATAAGAAAGAGCAATTGACAAGAGTAATGGTCGCTGAGCCAATTGTTGATTCTGCTATTGAGCGTAAGGAATTCTGGATTATGCTGAAAGATTTAGCTGGTAAGCAAGAAGTTCAAGAGGTAGACGAATCACAAATTCGTCAGGAAATCGTTGGAAAACTTGCTCAGGGCTTAATGAAATTAGCTACCGGAGAAGCAGGCGATATTGCAGACGTTGTATTACCTCAGGGTGAAGCATCACCTGAGCCAGCAGATAATGCAGCAGCAGACAATGGTAACTATATGGCACCTTGGATTGAGTCGGAAGAATGTAGCGGTTGCGATGAATGTATCAAAATCAATAACAAGATGTTTGAATACAACGATCAGAAACAAGCGATCATTAAAAACGCTCAAGCAGGACCGTATGCCGATCTAGTAAAAGCAGGTGAGAAATGTTCTCAAGGAGTGATTCACCCAGGTTTCCCTAAAGACATGTCTGAGAAGGAAATCGAAAAATGGATCAAAAGAGGGGAAAGATTGAACTAGAAAGGAACGACCCATGAAGTTATTTAATTTTTATAAAAATACGTTCAAACATGGGATTCATCCACCGGAGCATAAAGACGACACGAAAGATTTACCGATAAAACAGTTTTCTTTCGCTCCGGTGTTTATCCTACCAATGGAACAGCACATTGGTGGTCCATCTGAATTATTAGTGAACGAGGGACAAGAAGTAGACCGCGGGCAACTGATTGCCAAAGCCAACGGTTATATGTCTGTCCCGGTTCACGCCCCAGTTTCTGGAGTAATTCGTAAGATCACAAAAGTGCCTACCGTCAGCGGGAAGATGGTGACTGGTGTATATTTGGAGGCTTTCCCTTACTCTGGACAAGAGGTAAGGGAGGGCATTCCTCTTGATCCAGAAGATGCGTCGAAAGAGCAAATCTTGAATGCCATCCAACAAGCGGGTATTGTAGGTTTAGGTGGTGCGGCGTTTCCAACCCACGTAAAACTGAAAGTTCCAGAGGATAAACAATGTGATGTTCTCCTCCTCAACGGAGTTGAATGTGAGCCTTATTTAACTACTGACCATAGAGTGATGCTCGAACAATCTGATGATGTGTTTATGGGCATTCGTTATCTTTTAAAAGCAACGGGTGCGAAAAAATGTATTATCGGTATTGAGGCAAATAAACAAAATGCAGCAGATCATTTGGAAAAAAATATTCCGGAAGGTCTTCCTGTTGAAATAAGAGTTGTACCCGTAAAGTATCCGCAAGGAGCCGAAAAGATGTTGATTACAAGTGTTCTCGATATCGAAGTTCCTTCAGGAGGCTTACCTATTGATGTTGGAGTTGTGGTGGTGAATGTCGCGACTTCGGCGGAAATAGGACGATTACTTCCTCACGGTCAGGGTATCCAAGAAAGAGTTGTTACGATTACCGGTCCAGGTGTGAAGAAAAAAGGAAACTATCTGATTCCTATTGGAACACCTATCCGATATGTGCTCGAAGAAGTCGGAATTTCAGATCAAATTTCTGAGGTCTATTTAGGTGGACCTATGATGGGTGTCGCCATTTCCAACCTTGATATCCCAGTGGTAAAAGGGACATCTGGAATTGTGGTATACACTAAAGACGAAGTACCTGATGTTCAACGAGAATTTCCTTGTATAAAATGCGGAAGCTGTGTCGATGCTTGCCCTATTAGTTTAAATCCATCAAAAATGGGTTTACTATCAAGAGTAAAAGCATACGATGAAATGGCTGAAACCTGTAACCTAATGGACTGTTTTGAGTGCGGTAGTTGTTCTTACGTCTGCCCATCAAATATTCCTTTAGTACAGCGATTCCGCATAGCAAAATCAATTGTTAGAAAACGAAAAGCGAAAGCACATGCGTAATCAAACATTAAATATTAGCACATCACCACACCTTAAAAAAGGAGTGACTACCGATGTGATTATGAAAAATGTGGTCTATGCATTAATTCCTGCTACCGCATTTTCGATCTATGTTTTTGGTCTTAGTGCTTTGTTAACCATTGGCATGTCGGTAACATCCTGTTTACTGACAGAACATTTCTTATGCAAATGGTCGGGCAAAGCTTCCACGATAAATGATTATTCTGCTGTAATCACTGGTGTATTACTTGGGTTAACACTCCCTCCTATTTTTCCGTTATGGATGACCTTTATGGGAGGTGTAATTGCCATTGGTTTAGGTAAATATCTATTTGGCGGATTAGGTTACAATGTTTTCAATCCTGCACTTGTCGGGCGTGCGGTTTTACAAGCAGCCTTTCCGGTAGCGATTACCACATGGTATCCTGCTTTAATGTCAGATCGATTTACATCAGTAGCTTCTTCATTATACACACTTCCGTTTATGCAACCATTTTTTGATGGACAATCGGGAGCCACTCCTCTATCTGCGTTTAAGTTTGATCATATATCGGCTGAAACCACAGATTTAGTGTTTGGATTTGTGAGTGGATCAACAGGTGAAACTTGTACAATAGCCATCGTACTAGGAGGCTTATATTTGATTTACAGAGGTATGATGAATTGGAAAATTCCGGTTTCCATTATTGCCTCTGCCTTCCTCTTCTCAGGAATGCTGTACTTATATAATCCTGAATTATATCCTACACCTTGGTTTATTGTTTTCTCTGGTGGATTAATGCTTGGTGCCTTCTTTATGGCAACAGATATGGTCGGTTCTCCGATTACCAATCTGGGTGTTATTATCTACGGAAGTTTCATTGGTATTCTGGTTGTGATCATCAGAATATGGGGTGGACTACCGGAAGGCGTAATGTATGCTATCCTTTTAGGTAATGCATTAGCACCACAATTGGATCGAGTGATTCAACCTCGAGTTTATGGAACATCAAAACTTTCGAAATCATGAATCTACCGAATCAATCCATACCACAAGAAAATTCAGCCAATAGCAAAAAAATGCTGATGGCCATGGTAGGTATAGGTGCTTTTTGTGCCCTTCTCATCGTCCTCATCTTTGAGGGAACGAAAGAAAGAAGAGCCTTCCTAAAAGCAGAAGCCTTAGAGAAAGCCATCTTCCAAGTGATTCCAAATGCCAAGAGCATGAAGCCCATGCAATTTATCGACGGGAAATTAACCGAAGTCGATAAAGATGCTAAAGGCGAAACGCTTTACGCAGGCTATGACGAAAGCAACCAACTTGTAGGTTACGCCATCGAAGCCAGTGGACAAGGGTATGCGGACATCATTAAGATACTTTATGGTTATGATCCTCAAAAACAAGCCATCGTTGGGTTTCAAGTACTCGAGAGTAAAGAAACGCCTGGCTTGGGAGATAAGATAGAAAAAGAAGAAGCCTTCCTTGCCAATTTCATCAGTTTAGACGTCACATTAAACGCCGACAAAAAAGCATTAGCCAATGAGGTGGTGACCGTTAAACAAGGTGAAAAAACAAATCCTTGGGAAGTCGACGGTATTACTGGAGCCACAATATCAAGCCGAGCAATTGGAGATATTATTAACTCGAGTATGCAGGAGATGGGACCGAAGATAGGTAGCAAGTAGCAGGTAGCAAGTAGGAGTTAGCAAGTAGGAGTTAGGAACTAGGAGTTAGGAGTTAAGAGTTAAGAGTTTGACAAAATGAGTGTTTTTATGAATAAAAGTACACGAATTGAGGAGCGAACCAAACCTGCTACCTACTACCTGCTACATATAACCAACTACCTTATATAAGCACTTCGTTTTATTGTTTTTTAATTGAAAAAAAATGAGTGTCGCTGTAAAAGAAAATAAAAAGGCGAAAGAGCAGAAAAGTACGGATGAGTTCATCAAGGGACTTTGGAAGGAGAATCCTGTTTTCGTTCAGGTGTTGGGTATGTGTCCCGTTTTGGCGGTGACCAATACTTCGATGAACGCATTGGCAATGGGGTTAGCTACTTCTTTTGTTTTATTGATGTCGAATATCTTGATTTCATTATTGAGAAACTTCATCCCGAAACAAGTTCGTATTTCGTCGTACATATTAATTATTGCCACTTTTGTGACGGTTATCGACTATGTGATACAGGCCATAAGTGTGGAATTACATAAGAGTCTTGGAGCATTCATTTCACTTATCGTAGTGAACTGTTTGATATTGAGCCGTGCTGAAGCGTTTGCCTCAAAGAATACCTTAAAACATTCGATTATGGATGCATTGGGTATGGGTGTTGGTTTTACTTTCGCATTGCTTTGTTTAGGGGTTGTAAGAGAAGTATTTGGAAGCGGAACAGTCTTCGATTTGCAGATTTTACCCGAAAACTTTCAGTCGTGGATTATCATGATCTTACCTGCTGGAGGATTTTTCACCCTCGCTTTCTGGTTACTGTTCTTTAATTATTTGAAAGAAAGAAAAGCGAAGAAATCATGAATACAGCCAATTTGTGGAGCATTTTCATCAATGCTTGTCTAATCAACAACTTTGTACTGGCTTACTTCCTTGGTATCTGTCCTTTCTTAGGGGTTTCAGGTAAAGTGGCGACCGCTTCTAAAATGGGAGCAGCCGTAACTTTTGTAATGGTCATTAGTTCACTTTGTGCCTTCGGTATCAATGGTATTCTTACGGCTATTAACGCTCCTTACCTACAACTTATCAGTTACATTGTGGTGATTGCCTCAACAGTACAATTGGTAGAGATGTTTGTAAAGAAAATGAGCCCTGCCCTATTTAATGCATTAGGTATTTTCCTTCCATTAATTACCACCAACTGTGCTATCCTTGGTCTAGTATTATTCCAAACTGCCAAAGGTTACAACATCCTCGAAGGATTTGTATACGCACTCGGTGCCGGTGCTGGTTTTACCATCGCCCTCCTATTAATGGCCGGATTAAGAGAACAGCTTGAACTCGCCGATACACCAAAAATCGTCAAAGGAACGGCAATTACATTGCTAATTGCTGGGATACTTTCTTTGAGTTTTATGGGATTCTCGGGACTTGGATAAATAAACTAAGAACTAAAGAACTAAGAAACTAAGGGGTGAGATTCATAATAAACACGATTTCACTTTTAACATTGTAGCTTCATGATATAAGCTGACATATCCTTAGAGAAAACTTAGTTCCTTAGTTTCTTACTTCCTTAGTTTTTAAAATGAACCACATCATCCCCATAGCCCTCGTCATCGGCATCATCCTTATCTGGATGATCGTCCAACTTGGGTGGTCGAAAATTTTTAAGGAGCATCAGTATGATGATGCTTTGGCAGGCAGATCGAAATGTGCTGGATGTAAGTGCAAAGTGGTCTGCAAGAAAGATAATCAAGTAATTATTTAAAAATATAATAGTAAACACACTTAAAGTTATGACACATTTAAGCGATTACCCTACAGAGAAACGTTACTCAGCGGTAGTTTTAAAAAGTGACCGCCTCACTCCTGAAGATACAGAGGAGGTGAGAGAAATTTTATTAGAAGTAGATGATTATAATTTCAAAATTGAAGTGAATCAAAGTTTTGGTGTTTTGGTTCGTGCCAACGGAGATTTTGGGAATACATATCATCATCGTCTTTATAGTGTTGCCGACATTCCAAGAGAGGTAGCTGGCAAGCTTCAGATTAAAATGTTGGTGAAAAGATGTGCCTATGTAGACGATTTCAGTGGAGAATTATTCAAAGGGATCGTATCAAATTATATATGCGATTTAAAACCTTGCGATGAGTTATTGATCACAGGTCCATTTAACCTTGCCTTTAACGTTCCAGAAGACAATGAAGCCAATATGATCCTTGTAGGTATGGGTACAGGCATCGCTCCTTTTAGAGCATTCATCAACCATATTTACACTGATATCGGAGATTGGAAAGGTAAAATAAGATTGTTCTATGGTGCTAAGAGTGGCCTAGACATGCTGTATATGAATGATGAAAATGATGATCTAACACAGTATTATGATCAAAAATCGTTTGAAGCATTACAAGCAGTAAGCCCTCGTCCTAAATGGCAAGATCCAATCAACTTAGATCAAGTGATAGAAGGCCGAGCATATGAAATCAAACAAATGCTAGCAATGAACAACACTCACGTGTACATCGCTGGCTATAAAGATGTTATGAAAAAGCTTGATGCCGCTTTTGCCAATATTCTTGGTTCTCCAGAAAAATGGGAAACGAGAAAGAAAGAGTTGATCGCCGGCGGAAAGTGGGCGGAAGTGATTTATTAATAGGTTGTAGGTAATAATTAATAGGTAATAACTAATAGGTAGAATTTTATTAGTTATTAGTTATTACCTATTAGTTGTTACATACTTCTAAGAAAAAAAATATGAGTATAATAACAGCATTAGCAGCATTAGGTGGCCTCACCTTATTATTGGCCATAATGCTGATTGTCGCAAATAAGAAATTATATGTTTCTGAGGATCCTCGAATAGATGTAGTCGACGATTTGCTTCCGAAAGCCAATTGCGGTGCTTGTGGTATGCCGGGTTGTAGAACCTTTGCAGAAGCAGTGGTAAAAGGCGAAGTGTTACCGGGAAAATGTACGGTAAACTCTGAGGAAGGAAAAAATGCGATTGCGGATTATTTAGGGGTGGCTTTAGGCGATGAAGATAAAATTGTTGCTCGTTTGGCATGTCAAGGTGGTAGTAATGTTGCCGTTGATCGTGCCGAGTATCAAGGACTGTCTTCTTGTTCTGCCGCTTCCCTAATTTCGGGTGGTCAGAAGGGCTGTTTCTGGGGATGTTTGGGATTAGGCGATTGTTCTGTGAGTTGCGATTTTGATGCAATTCAGATGAACAAACACGGAATTCCTGAAGTAGATGTTGAAAAATGTACTGCTTGTGGAGATTGTGTAGAGAGCTGTCCGAAAGGATTATTCTCTCTTGAACCTATCAATAATAGACTTTGGGTGGCCTGTAAAAATCTTCAAAAAGGTGATGAGATTTTAGAGGAATGCCAAGTAGGCTGTACTGCCTGTGGCAAGTGCGTGATGGATGCTGAAGGCAGCATCAGTATGGTTGATAATTTACCAAGGATAAATTATAAAGAGAAACTTACACAAAAACCGATACAAAGATGCCCGACAGGTGCGATTGTTTGGTTAGATGATGACAAAGGCATCATCAAAGGGAAGGAAAGCAAAAAAATAATCCGAAAGGAAAAACAAAAAGTTGCTTTCTCATAGCTTTTTAACGTAAGTGTGTGAGCCACCTTGACTTTGTCTTGGTGGCTCTACTCGTTTTGTGGGAATGGATTTTATAAAAACTTGAAGAAAAATAAATAATAATTTTTGAATACTGTCTTTTAAGTAATAGTTTAGCATTGATAACGTATTCATGATTTTTTACTACAAATCCCCCATGTAATACGATTTTTTATTTAAAACTAAAACTCTTATGCTAACTACTCCATCTCATGCACTTCAGGTAATACATGAAGAAGAGATAAATGCAAGATGTGAATTATTAAATAGTTTAATTACCAATATTTTTGAAGATAATGATTCAGATATTCATCTTAACCCTATTTCTTTAGACGCTAACTTAGGTAAGTTATCGAAAAAGTATAAACTGACTATAGAAGAAGAATTCCTTATTGTATTCTCTTATGCATGGCAAATAAAACCCCATCTCTTTTTACCCTTTGTTGAAGGTTTTAAAAATATTGAATTTAGAACAAAGTATGGAGGTTATCTTGATAACGAAAGAGAGCTTTATATACCTACATTAAAAACTTTTCTAGAGATCATTATTTCTAAAGAGTATAGATCCGAGTTTATCCTAAAGTTATCTGATAAAAACTTTTCGCTTTTAAGAGATGGTGTTATCTTTTTAGAGCCTTTCCAAAAGAATAATAACAATATTCTTGATTCTGTACTAAAACTTTCTCCAAATTTTATTCAGTATTTAATTGGTGGTGAATCTCCTCGTTTAGATCATGAAATCGACTTCCCTGCACGATTAAAAGAAAGTAAAGTACCTTTTGATGAAGTTGTTTTATCAGATACAACAAAAGAGGAAATTCAACCTTTGGAACTTCTTCTCGAGGTACTTCCTAAAATAAAAGAAGACAAATCTTTAAAGAAATATATTTCAGACAATCATATTTTTGTTTTTTCGGGTTCTCCAGGTACGGGTAAATCTTTAACCGCCACTACCCTAGGTTCTAAATACAATATGAGTACATATACTTTAGATATTTCCAGAGTAGTTTCTAGGTATGTAGGCGATTTCGAAAAAGCAATGGAAAGAGTATTTACAAGACTTCATGGTCAAAATTGTATATTATTTATTGATGAAGCTGATTCCATTTTCACTAAGAGAAACGAAAATGTGAATGAAGCAAAAGATAAATATAGTAATCAAGAAATGTCCTACCTCCTTCAACGATTAGAGACGTTCGATGGTATAGTGATATTGGCCAGTAATGTAAGAGATATAAGAACTCACGTGGATAAAGCAATGATGAGGAGAATTAACCACATCATCGAATTCCCATTTCCATTGGCCAACGAAAGAGAACAATTATGGAAATTTTCATTACCAAATGAATATACTTTTGAGGACGGATTAGTAGATAAATTATCAATGAGTTACCAATTATCGGGTGCTAATATTGCATCGATTATGTCAGAAGTATTGATTAAAGCTATTTATAACAAAACTAACATCATCACTTTCCAAATGATTGAACCGAGTATCAAGAAAGAATTTTATAAAAGAGACTCAACTTATCAAGTTTGTCCTGATAATTCTCCGGGTGCCATTTTAATGGAACAAAGATTAGGCAGATCTGCTGTTCATAATGGTAGAAGAATGTAATTATATTTCTAAAATCAAAACAATTACCCCATTGAACAAAGTACAAACGTATAGAATTGAGCCTGAAGAAGAACAAAAGAAAAAAATAGATTTCGATGCTATTCATACTGGTTTAGAAAAAATAAATATTAATGCTGCGTTGAAATATGAGGCAAAAGGGATTCCTTCTACAGAAGGTGAAAGACTCAATCCAGGATTTTGCTATTATATTAATAAAAATTTATTCTACTGTAAAAAGAAGAGTGAAACAATCAGTGATATAGCAGATAAATTATTACTCCGTAAAGAATATATTCAAATTCTAAACGAACACCATGATACTAATAAAGAAAATGCAACCATCTTTTTAGGACATATTGACGACCTTATTGAAGAAGAAAATTTATCCTATATTTCTATAATCGAAGCTGGTGGTAGAATAAAACCTTTAATAGAAAATGGAGGTATTGAGAAAGAATTTGCTGAAGATTTCGTTGAAAAGAGTATTCATACGATCATTTTTAATCCAGCTACAGCTCCCAATAATACCGCTACAGAAAAATTAAAATATGATCCAGAATCTGTTGTCGAAATTTTTCATACGACCTTTCCGGGAGATAAGCTCAACCAAAATGTAAGTAATTCAACAATTGAATTTACTTTACAAATATCTGCATCTGTTTATTATATTATTACAGTTTCATTGGATACAGGAATAGGTTTTTCGAGTGCAGTTACTGATGACCGAAGGTTTGTCACCTCATTAGATTGGAAAGTGGGTCTTACAGGGGAAATTGATGCACTTATTGCATCGGAAAAATTGGGTCTAGAAATTGGTGGGACACTTGGAAATTCCCAGAACAAACTCAATGGAAGTTATGAATCTGTAGATCATTTTCTAGCACATTTTCATAACAACATGAGAATCATTCTCAATACTTATGACTACAATCCTAAAGAATATGGATTAGATGATTCGTCAGGATATTGGTCAAAATATAAACACGAGCTTGCAAAACCATATACATCAATAAGAAAATTTGGTGGTGGTATTAACCATGATCTAAAAAGCCTTGCAGGAGGGGGAGGTAAAGAAGCAGAAATTGTAACCATAGAAAGACAGAAACAAAGTGGCGTAAATGTCATAGGCACTTCAAGTGATTATTCCGCTGATGTTGATAAAAATTATCTAAATGAAATTAATGGTGATGATTCTATCTACGAATCAACTATAGGTTTTCACTTTAGCCTACCATTTTTCTTCACTATGATTCATGGATCGGTTGAAGCATTAGGAGTTCATAACGATGCAAACAAAGATAATAATGGAAACTACATCAATTTAAAATTTGAAGTTCCTTTTGTAGATATAGATTCTAAAATGATTAAAGATTATGTAGATTTCATCCATCTAATGGTTAAAAATAAAAAAGAGGGTTTTGAAGGACTCTTTGGTTCTATTTTAAAAAATATCGGAAATAAAGAAAAATGTATTTCTAAAATTAATCCTTTTTATAAGCAAATTGAAAATGAAATAAAATCGAACAAAGTAAAGTATGGTCTTGATGCTAATTTTACCCACAGAAAGGTTATTGAAATAAATGCAGTAAAAGAGGGAAGTGGATTTTTTGACTATAAACTTCAATATTACCGTATTTGGGATAAGGTTGATGCGGGTGTTAGTGCAAATGCAAAGCAAAAGAAAGTAGGTGTAGGATTTTCCATTGATTATACCTCTCAAAATTCTACAGAAGAATATTTATTCGACAACACTTTAAGTTATGTCTCTACGGTCTACAACCAAATGATGTGGGAATCTAGAAACCCAAGTTTAGTGGGAGAACTGGAAAAACTCCTCAAAAACTCGAAAAAAGAAAGACTTCAGGATGATGAAAGTCGTACAAAGTATGATGCACAAATTGAAGCAAAAATTCTTGCTTTAAAAGGGAATAATAGTGAATCAGAGTTTAGTTGTTCACATTGGGAGACTTACAAAAAAGATCATAAAGATGAATTGGATAGTATAATTATGTCTTTTACAGAGAAGTTTAATGAGGAGTGGAAAAACAGATTTGAAAAAGATGAAATGCCTCAATTTATTATGGGTTTTGATATCTGGAGGCATTTTGGGAAGACTAAAGGAGAAATAACAAACCGTAACGAATATTTATTCAAAGATATAAAAGGTGTCAACCAAATTAGTATCACTTTGGTTGATTTTGAAAAGAAAATTTTATTTAAAAATTATTTAGAAAATAGGATATATGCGTCAGATTATTGGTTATAAATGTCTTTTCATTTTTTTATTAATACACCTATCGTGTAATAATACAAAAGCAAATCTCAATAAAACTACACCATATTTACAATACCTTGAATCAAAATATAAAGATTCAAATTTTTGGATAAGTGAAGATGGAATGTATGGTGTTTCATTTAGAGGTTATACTGATGACTTAAGCGAATGGCATAAGGATATTATTTTAAAAAGCGATTCTATTGATTTTTTTGCTATTAAACAATATCCTCAATTTTCGAGAAATTTTCACTATTTAGAAAAACTTAAAAACTTAAAAACACTAAAAATTAATAATGGTAATATTTCAAACATACCAGATTTTGTAATTAATCTAAAATATCTAGAATATTTAGTTTTAGATAATAATAATATTAAAGAAATACCCAAGAATATTAATCAATTAAATAAGCTAAAAAAACTAAAATTAAATAATAATAAGATAACAATGCTTCCTAATAGTATTTGTAACATTACAACATTGGAGGAGTTAACATTTTCAGGAAATTTAATTACTGAAATCCCGAAAAATATTGGCAACTTAAAGAACCTAAAAGGTTTATCCTTAGATTATAATAAATATCTCAAAAGCATACCAGAATCGATCAAAAAACTAAATAAGTTATCAACTCTTTCTTTCGATAGTTGTACCTCACTAATTAGTTATCCAAAGAACTTAGAGGATATGAAAAATCTTAAAAGACTCTCATTTCAAGATATGTACCTTGAAGATGGAGATATTCCTGAATTTGTTTGGAAATCAACTCACATTAAAAGTTTAAACTTAGAAAACAACAAACTTACAGAACTTCCTAAAGAGATAGGAAATTTGATCAATTTAGAGACGCTGTTGGTAAACAAGAACTATCTCACTTCCTTACCAGAAGAAATTGGTAACTGTACAAAAATCAATACACTTTGGGTAGATGGAAACAGGTTAAAAACACTACCGAAAAGTATATGTAATATCGAAATGATTGATTCTTTTTATAGTCGTTATAATCCTTGGGAATGGCTACCAGAATGTGTGGATGATGGAACATTTAGATTAAGGAGTGGGAATGTTCCTGGTGTGGAGAGAAGGTAGAATAATTAACTGCTCTACACTTTCAATCTCACATCACAACCAAATGATGTGGGAATCTAGAAACCCAAGTTTAGTGGGAGAACTGGAAAAACTCCTCAAAAACTCGAAAAAAGAAAGACTTCAGGATGATGAAAGTCGTACAAAGTATGATGCACAAATTGAAGCAAAAATTCTTGCTTTAAAAGGGAATAATAGTGAATCAGAGTTTAGTTGTTCACATTGGGAGACTTACAAAAAAGATCATAAAGATGAATTGGATAGTATAATTATGTCTTTTACAGAGAAGTTTAATGAGGAGTGGGAAAAATTAAAAGATAATAGAGATAAAATGCCAAAATTGATAATGGATTTTGATGTTTGGAGGCATTTTGGGGAGACTAAAGGAGAAATTATAAAAAATAAAAAAACTCTTTTTTCAAAAGTTTTTCTAAGTGAAAAGCTAATACTAGATATAGAATCTTTTCAACAAAACATATTATTTAAAAACTATTTAGAAAACAGAATATATGCGTCAGATTATTGGCTATAGGATATTAAATATATTATTATCCATTACATTATTTTCATGTTATTTCATTAATGATGAACAGAAACAAAATAATGAATTTATTGAAAGTCTTAAAGAAAAATATCCAAATAGTAATATTGGTATTTGGAAAGATAACAAATATGGAATTAATTTTCACTCTAATGATTCTTTATCAAATTGGTATTTCGATATTGTAGAAAAAAAAGACTCTATTACACTAATAACATTTGATAATTTTCATGAATTGAAAAATTCATTGAATTTTTTAAAAGAATTTCCATATCTCGAAGTATTGATTATTGAAAATTGTGATTTAAACATTATTCCAAACTTCTTTTTAGATTATAAAAAGTTAGAATATTTGAAATTACAAAATAATAACATTGAAAATGTCCCAAAAGAAATTTATAAACTAAATAGGTTAAAAAAAATATACTTACATAACAATAAAATAGAATATTTACCCAATAGTATATGTAACATAACTTCATTACAGGAATTAACTTTTTCAGGAAATTTGATTAAGAAAATCCCTAAAAACATAGGTAAATTGAAAAATATCACTGCGATTTCTTTTGATTTCAATCCATATCTAACAGAAATACCTAAATCAATTACTGAATTGAACAAGTTGAAATATTTATATTTTGACAGTTGTGTTTCATTAAACAAATATCCTGACGGTATTGAAAAAATGGAAACGTTACACACTTTATCCTTTAAAAAAATGAACTTAAAAGATGGAGATATTCCGGACTTTGTTTGGAAATGTACACGAATTAAGGATTTAAGTTTTAGAGATAACAACCTCACACAACTCCCAAAAGAAATTGGCAATTTAGTTAAATTGGAGGTATTAATGCTTAATAATAACAATCTCACTTCCTTACCAGAAGAAATTGGTAACTGTACAAAAATCAATACACTTTGGGTAGATGGAAACAGGTTAAAAACACTCCCGAGAAGTATATGCAATATCGAAATGATTGATTCTTTTTATAGTCGTTATAATCCTTGGGAATGGCTACCAGAATGTGTGGATGATGGAACTTTTAGATTAAGAAGTGGGAATGTTCCTGGTGTGGAGAGAAGATAGAATGTTTTTAGAAATTCAACCTACTCCCCAACCCACTCAAAACTCCACCTCCAGTTCTTTGTTCTATAGCTGTATGAGAACTGTCTTTACATTCCGTAAACTTTGCACTTCTTTTATATAGTTCATGTTGGATTTTTGGCAGTACTTCTTCCAAACTGATTTCTTTTTTGTCTTGAAGAATACATTCTACCATTAATGAAGAGGCAATATTACTGATATTGGATCCATTCAGTTGGTAGTTTTCTGCGATATGATCTACCACACCTTCTTTATATTCATATCCTTGAGGTAAACTTAACGACCATAATTGCTTTCGTTCTGCATACAATGGGAATGGAAAATCGATGATCAGTTCTACTCTTCTAAGCATGGCTTTGTCGATATGTTTTCGGATATCGGAAACATTGGTGGTGAGGATCATGATGCCATTATATCGTTCGATTCTTTGAAGCAAATAGGACATTTCCTGATTGGCATATTTGTCTCTTGTGTCTTTTACATCAGTAGATCTTTTTGCAAAAATAGCATCTGCTTCATCTATTAATAGGATCACATTTTGTCCATCTAAACGATAAAACACTTTATCCATAGATTTTTCAAATTCACCTATATACCTGGATACCACTTTAGAAAGTTCCAAAGTATAAGTAGGCATATTGTATTTCTCACCTAAGGTAGTAGCAGTAATAGACTTACCTGTTCCGGGTGCTCCTGAGAATACCACAATAGTACTTTTCTTAATTTTTAATTGATCAAATTGATGTGAAGTTAGTCTACTTCTTAACTCCATCATTTGCTCCAAAGAATGTAAAGAAGTTTGCGTCTTTTCTGGTAAAATAACTTGATCGAAAGTAAGTGTTGGTTGAATTAATTTAGCAGGAAAATCCAATTCGTGATCTAAACGAGGTTGAGTAGTACCATTTAAAAATTCGACGTAGGTCTGGGAAATTTGAGGTGTAGCATACAACAAATATTTGATGACTCCACTAGTATCTGTTGTTAAATAAATGACTCCTTGTTTGATGAAAAAGTGATCTTTATTGGTGAGGTATTTAAACACTTCGACAGATTGCTCTTCTGAAACAAAAAGCTTTAGAAATGTTTTAACAGTAGGAATATAAACACCCAATTTTTCATCAAAGACACCATTATATTCTATCTTATTTTCTAGTTCTTTTAGCTCCTTGATTAGAGGAATAAAATACTCAGCGTGATATTTCCAAGAGTAAGTGAACAGTAAAAATAATTCATCATACAACCCTAAACCATTATCCATTACAATAGATTTAAGGTTTGAATCATGCTCAAAAGGAGTCATCTTCTCAAAGATATTTTCTTTTGATTCATATGGGTTATAAATCACATGATGAAGAAGTTCTTTAAAATTAGTTAGACGTTTATTTAGTTCTAATTGGCTGGGGTTTGTTTGAATATCTGCTAACATCGGATTATTATTCTTCAATTTTATAACCTCTTTCTACATCTTCTTCACTTAAAAATTCTGGGATTACACCCCATCCTCCATCTACTTCTAGTCGCGTTTTATTTACTCTATCGACATCAAACATTTCTGCTGGAAGGGACTCAACACTGGTTCCAGTCAAAATTAAAGCTTCAAGATTTGGAAGATCTCTAATTTCTTTTGGTACTGTTTTAATATAACAACCATAAAAAGATAAATACTCCAATTTTTGAAGATTTTTTATCTCTGGTAAGATTCTTTCTACAGGAAGATCTCTATAAATTAAAGTTTTTAAGTTTTTGAAACCATAAAAGACATCATACACACTTTCATCCTTCATATGATTCCAATATTGGCCACTTATACGAAGATCTTCTAAGTTTTTGCACTTTTTTAAATCATCGAAAGGGATAGTAGCCATATCGTTCATCTTACTAAAGTCAAAATACTTTAATGATTCTTGGCTGTTTTTTAGTAACCCATTTAAGTTTGAAAGATTCTCACAATTCAATAATTCTATAGTTGTAAACTTATGTTTAGAATAACTTTGAGGAAGTTCTTTAAGGGTTTCATTATTATACAATTCTAATTTTTTAAGTTTATTGCTAATAATATCAGGGTAATTATTCAATTGAACACTACTAAAATTGATCTCCTCCAAATTTGGGTATGTAAGTTTTTTAGGTAGTATCTTTTCATATTCTTTACCCAAATTATAAAATGATATCTTTTTTAAATCTGCATTTTTTATTGATTCAGGAAATTTTTCAAAAGTGCAATAATATATTACTATTTCATTAATACTTTCATTAAAAATTAATTGATAGTCATTTAAATTAAGTTCAGTAAAATCTAAATACTTTAATCCTTTAATACTTCTTAAATCTATTTTATTATCAATAATTGTTGTTTTATTAATTAAAAGTGAATCTAAATTAGTGAAATTATAAATCTCTTTTGGAAATGTTTCTATTTCACCAAGTTCAAATAATACAACTTTAGAGACGTGATCTCCAGAAATTGAAAATTTTATTTTGTCCTTAAACTTTTCACTTATTTTAGATATAATTTCATAATCATTCTTATTTAATTTCTGTTCTATACTTTTTTTATTAGAGCAGGAGAAAAAGAATAATAGAGATATTATTAATAGTTTATTTATCATATTCATAATCGTATTTTTGTTGGTCTTTGTATAAATTAAATAATACATATTTTTCAAAATCTTTTATTATTACTTTTCGACTTTCATCTTTTATATTAAGAAGTTTAAGTAACTCACTAGGGTTTCGATAGAATTTATAAGCCGTTTCCTTAGACATCATCGTCAAAGATTTCTCTTCTGCTGCCTTACTAAAATCTTTATCATCTTTATGCTTAATTAGAGGATGAATAAAGTTGTTCGCTAATTCCTGAATTTCTGAAGCATATTTCTCTTTATAATTCTTCCACCCTTCAGAAGTATATTTTGTTTCTTTGCCTACTGCATCCCAATGAAGTTTGTTCATATACCTAAACAGCTCAAACTCTTTTTTCTCTTTCGATAATTTTTCTAGAGATTCTGCTTTCTTCAGGTCATCTTTATTTTTGATGGCCTTTTTATAATATTCTTTATTTCTTTCTTCTGCGAATAGATATTTTTCTATAGCAATAAATCTAGACATCGCTTCATCTCTTCTTCCTTTATCTGATTCATAATTTAATTCTAGAGCTGTATGGCGTTATTCTTGATATTTCAATAGTTTGTTTATCTGCTAGCATTGAGTATAATATATCGGTCCGAATTTACTATATCTACATAAAAATTTATGATCATTATTAAAAACTCAACCTACTCCCCAACCCACTCAAAACTCCACCGCCAGTTCTTTGTTCTATAGCTGTATGAGAACTGTCTTTACATTCCGTAAACTTTGCACTTCTTTTGTATAGTTCATGTTGGATTTTTGGCAGTACTTCTTCCAAACTGATTTCTTTTTTGTCTTGGAGAATACATTCTACCATTAATGAAGAAGCAATATTACTGATATTGGATCCATTTAATTGGTAGTTTTCTGCGATATGATCTACCACACCTTCTTTATATTCGTATCCTTGAGGCAAACTTAACGACCATAATTGCTTTCGTTCTGCATATAATGGAAATGGAAAATCGATGATCAGCTCTACCCTTCTAAGCATGGCTTTGTCGATATGTTTTCGGATATCGGAAACATTGGTGGTGAGGATCACGATGCCATTATATCGTTCGATTCTTTGAAGCAAATAGGACATTTCCTGATTGGCATATTTGTCTCTTGTGTCTTTTACATCAGTAGATCTTTTTGCAAAAATAGCGTCTGCTTCATCTATTAATAGGATCACATTTTGTCCATCTAAACGATCAAACACTTTATCCATAGATTTTTCAAATTCACCTATATATCTTGAAACCACTTTAGAAAGTTCCAAAGTATAAGTAGGCATATTGTATTTCTCACCTAAGGTAGTAGCAGTAATAGACTTACCTGTTCCGGGTGCTCCTGAGAATACAACAATAGTACTTTTCTTAATTTTTAATTGATCAAATTGATGTGAAGTTAGTCTACTTCTTAACTCCATCATTTGCTCCAAAGAATGTAAAGAAGTTTGCGTCTTTTCTGGTAAAATAACTTGATCGAAAGTAAGTGTTGGTTGAATTAATTTAGCAGGAAAATCCAATTCGTGATCTAAACGGGGTTGAGTAGCTCCATTTAAGAATTCGACATATGTTTGAGAGATTTGAGGTGTAGCATACAACAAATCTTTAATGACTCCACTAGTATCTGATGTTAAATAAATAACTCCTTGTTTGATGAAAAAGTGATCTTTATTGGTGAGGTATTTAAACACTTCGACAGATTGCTCTTCTGATACAAAAAGCTTTAGAAATGTTTTAACAGTGGGGATATATACACCCAATTTTTCATCAAAGACACCATTATATTCTATCTTATTTTCTAGTTCTTTTAGCTCCTTGATTAGAGGTATAAAATACTCAGCATGATATTTCCAAGAGTAAGTGAACAGTAAAAATAATTCATCATACACCCCTAAACCATTATCCAATACAATAGATTTAAGGTTTGAATTATATTCAAAAGGAGTCATCTTTTCAAAGATATTTTCTTTTGATTCATGTGGGTTATAAATCACATGATGCAGAAGTTCTTTAAAATTAGTTAGACGTTTAGTAAGTTCTAATTGGCTGGGGGTTGTTTGAATATCTGCTAGCATTGGATTATTATTCTTCAATTTTATAACCTCTTTCGACATCTTTTTCACTTAAAAATTCTGGGATCACACCCCATCCTCCATCTACTTCTAGTCGCGTTTTATTTACTCTATCGACATCAAACATTTCTGCTGGAAGGGACTCAACACTGGTTCCAGTCAAAATTAAAGCTTCAAGATTTGGAAGATCTCTAATTTCTTTTGGTACTGTTTTAATATAACAACCATAAAAAGATAAATACTCCAATTTTTGAAGATTTTTTATCTCTGGTAATATTCTTTCTACTGGAAGATCTCTATAAATTAAAGTTTTTAAGTTTTTGAAACCATAAAAGATATCATACACACTTTCATCCTTCATATGATTCCAATATTGGCCACTTATACGAAGATCTTCTAAGTTTTTGCACTTTTTTAAATCATCGAAGGGTATGGTAGTCATATCATATATATCATTAAAATCGAAATACTTTAATGATTCTTGGCTATTTTTTAGTAACCCGTCGAGGTTAGAAAGCTTTTCACATGCTAAGAATTTTACTGTTTCGAAACTATTTTTGAAATAACTTTTAGGAAGTTCTTTAAGAGTTTCATTATTAAAAAGCTCTATTTTTCTTAGTTTATTACTAAAAAGATCAGGGTAATTATAGAAGTTTACTCTACTAAATTTTATTTCTTCAAGATTTGGATAAGTCAAAGTTTTAGGAAAAATATTTTCATACTCTTCTCCTAAACTGTAAAAAGATATTTTTTTTAAATCTGCATTTTTTATTGATTCAGGAAATTTATCAAAATTGCAATAATATAATGTTATTTCCTCAATACCATCATTTAGATATAACTGATAATTACTTAAATTAAGATGGCTTAAATCTAAAAATTTTAGGCCATTTATACCTCTTAAATCAATTATTTTATCATTAATGTTTGTTTTAGAGATTATAATAGAATCTAATTTTGTTAATTGATTTATTTCATTCGGAAAAGATTCTAATTCCCCAATCTCAATTAAATCAACACAAGACACATGGTTTTCATTTATTGAAAACTTTATTTTATCAGCATATTTTTCTTGAATTTTTTTAATTATGTCAGAATCATCCTTATTTAATTTCTGTTCTAAATTATCTTTTGTAGAACATGAGAAAAAGAATAGTAGTATTATTATAAATAGTTTATTTATCATATTCATAATCGTATTTTTGTTGGTCCTTATATAAATTAAATAATACATATTTTTCAAAGTTGAGAACTTCTACATTTTTTCTATTTGAAGAAATATCCAAATTATCTAGTAATTTAGCTGGAGTTTCAAAATATTTATAAGCCGCTTCCTTAGACATCATCGTCAAAGATTTCTCTTCTGCTGCCTTACTAAAATCTTTATCATCTTTATGCTTAATTAGAGGATGAATAAAGTTGTTCGCTAATTCCTGAATTTCTGAAGAATATGTCTCTTTATAATTCTTCCACCCTTCAGAAGTATATTTTGTGTCTTTACCTACTGCATCCCAATGAAGTTTGTTCATATACCTAAACAGCTCAAACTCTTTTTTCTCTTTCGATAATTTTTCTAGAGATTCTGCTTTCTTCAGGTCATCTTTATTTTTGATGGCCTTTTTATAATATTCTTTATTTCTTTCTTCTGCGAATAGATATTTTTCTATGGCAATAAATCTAGACATCGCATCATCTCTTCTGCCTTTATCTGATTCTGAATTTAATTCTAGAGCTGTATGGCGTTATTCTTGATATTTCAATAGTTTGTTTATCTGCTAGCATTGAGTATAATATATCGGTCAGAATTTACTATATCTACATAAAAATTTATGATCATTATTAAAAACTCAACCTACTCCCCAACCCACTCAGAACTCCACCTCCAGTTCTTTGTTCTATAGCTGTATGAGAACTGTCTTTACATTCGGTAAACTTTGCACTTCTTTTGTATAGTTCATGTTGGATTTTTGGCAGTACTTCTTCCAAACTGATTTCTTTTTTGTCTTGGAGAATACATTCTACCATTAATGAAGAAGCAATATTACTGATATTAGATCCATTCAGTTGGTAGTTTTCTGCGATATGTTCTACCACACCATCTTTATATTCATATCCTTGAGGTAAACTTAACGACCATAATTGCTTTCGTTCTGCATATAATGGGAATGGAAAATCGATGATCAGTTCTACCCTTCTAAGCATGGCTTTGTCTATATGTTTTCGAATATCGGAAACATTGGTGGTGAGGATCACGATGCCATTATATCGTTCGATTCTTTGAAGCAAATAGGACATTTCCTGATTGGCATATTTGTCTCTTGTGTCTTTTACATCAGTAGATCTTTTTGCAAAAATAGCATCTGCTTCATCTATTAATAGGATCACATTTTGTCCATCTAAACGATAAAACACTTTATCCATAGATTTTTCAAATTCACCTATATACCTGGATACCACTTTAGAAAGTTCCAAAGTATAAGTAGGCATATTGTATTTCTCACCTAAGGTAGTAGCAGTAATAGACTTACCTGTTCCGGGTGCTCCTGAGAATACCACAACAGTACTTTTCTTAATTTTTAATTGATCAAATTGATGTGAAGTTAGTCTACTTCTTAACTCCATCATTTGCTCCAAAGAATGTAAAGAAGTTTGCGTCTTTTCTGGTAAAATAACTTGATCGAAAGTAAGTGTTGGTTGAGTTAATTTAGCAGGAAAATCCAATTCGTGATCTAAACGAGGTTGAGTAGTACCATTTAAAAATTCGACGTAGGTCTGGGAAATTTGAGGTGTAGCATACAACAAATCTTTTATGACTCCACTAGTATCTGATGTTAAATAAATAACTCCTTGTTTGATGAAAAAGTGATCTTTATTGGTGAGGTATTTAAACACTTCGACAGATTGCTCTTCTGATACAAAAAGCTTTAGAAATGTTTTAACAGTAGGAATATAAACACCCAATTTTTCATCAAAGACACCATTATATTCTATCTTATTTTCTAGTTCTTTTAGCTCCTTGATTAGAGGTATAAAATACTCAGCGTGATATTTCCAAGAGTAAGTGAACAGTAAAAATAATTCATCATACAACCCTAAACCATTATCCATTACAATAGATTTAAGGTTTGAATCATGCTCAAAAGGAGTCATCTTCTCAAAGATATTTTCTTTTGATTCATGTGGGTTATAAATCACATGATGAAGAAGTTCTTTAAAATTAGTTAGACGTTTATTTAGTTCTAATTGGCTGGGGTTTGTTTGAATATCTGCTAACATCGGATTATTATTCTTCAATTTTATAACCTCTTTCTACATCTTTTTCACTTAAGAATTCTGGGATTACACCCCATCCTCCATCTACTTCTAGTCGCGTTTTATTAACTCTATCCACATCAAACATTTCTGCTGGAAGTGACTCAACACTGGTTCCTGTCAAAATTAAAGCTTCAAGATTTGGAAGATCTCTAATTTCTTTTGGTACTGTTTTAACATAACAACCATAAAAAGATAAATACTCCAATTTTTGAAGATTTTTTATCTCTGGTAATATTCTTTCTACTGGAAGATCTCTATAAATTAAAGTTTTTAAGTTTTTGAAACCATAAAAGACATCATACACACTTTCATCCTTCATATGATTCCAATATTGGCCACTTATACGAAGTTTTTCCAAGTTTTTACATTTGGATAAATCATCAAAGGGTATGGTAGCCATATCATTCATTTTAACAAACTCAAAATTCTTTAATGATTCTTGGCTGTTTTTTAGTAGCCCGTTTAGGTTTGAAAGTTTCTCACATCTAGAAAATTGCAAAGTTTCAAATTTGTTTTTACAGTAACTCTTAGGAAGCTCTTGAAGTATTTCTGTATTATGGAGTTCTAATTTTATAAGTTTATTACTTATTATATCTGGATATGTTCCAAAGTCAACTCCATTAAAATAGATTTCCTCTAGATTTGGGTAAGTCAATGTTTTAGGTAAAATATTTTCATAATCTTCTCCTGTATAAAAAGATATTTTTTTTAAATCTGCATTGTTTATTGCTTCAGGAAATTTATTGAAAGTGCAAAAATATATTACTATTTCATTAATATTTTCATTAAATAGTAACTGATATTCATCTAAATTAAGATGACCAAGATAAAGATATTTTAAACCTTTTATACTTCTTAAATCTAATTTCTTATTATTAATACTTGTTTTAGATATATGAAGAGAATCTAATTTTGATAATTGTTTTATCTCATCTGGGAAAGATTCTAATTCTCCCATTTTAATCAAATCAACACAGCTTACATGATTATCTTTGATTGAATATTTAATCTTATCAGCATATTTTTCTTGAATTTTATTAATTAAGTCTGAATCATTCTTATTTAATTTCTGCCCTAAATTATCTTTTGTAGAACATGAGAAGAAGAATAGTAGTATTGTTATTAATAGTTTATTTATCATATTCATAATCGTATTTTTGTTGGTCTTTAAATAAATTAAATAATACATATTTTTCAAATTTGATTAAATCCACATCATCTTTATCTGAATATAATTTCAAATCACCAAATAAATCAGCTGGACTCTCAAAATACTTATTAGCCACTTCTTTAGAAATCATCGTCAAAGATTTCTCTTCTGCCGCTTTATTAAAATTGTTATCCCCTTTATGCTTGAGCAAAGGATGAATAAAGTTGTTCGCTAATTCCTGAATTTCTGAAGAATATGTCTCTTTATAATTCTTCCACCCTTCAGAAGTATATTTTGTGTCTTTACCTACTGCATCCCAATGAAGTTTGTTCATATACCTAAACAGCTCAAACTCTTTTTTCTCTTTCGATAATTTTTCTAGAGATTCTGCTTTCTTCAGGTCATCTTTATTTTTGATGGCCTTTTTATAATATTCTTTATTTCTTTCTTCTGCGAATAGATATTTTTCTATGGCAATAAATCTAGACATCGCATCATCTCTTCTGCCTTTATCTGATTCTGAATTTAATCCTGCTGCTGCATGCGCATTGTAAACAGTAGAGATATAAGTTAATGTTTCAGTACCCGGCGCTTCCCATATATTTCTTTCATATTCAATGCCAACATTGAAACCTACACTCGCTCCTGCAATGAAATTACCAAATCGAGGGGATTCAACACCAAAATCTATTGCTCCCAACAATGTGGCTCTTTTATATTGAAGTTTTAGATCTCCATTCTCATAGACTGTTTGCAAAGTAAACTTGATACCTCCATCGAGTTCAAAATTTGTCTTAGTTTTAGGTTTAACCCCTTTAACATGGTTCAATAACATTTGGTCTAAAGCCTTATCTTCGTCTACTCCTTTAGCCATAGTGAAAACAGTATCCTCGGCTTTTACTGATCTACTTGTGATCTGAGGCAAGATACTTTCTTTCAAGAAACCTTTTGACGTATTCCATAAGAATTTAGGCCCTTCTGAAAGGAGCGTTTGAATTACTATACTAGAAGTTCCTTTTAATTTTTCGCCAGTAGTATTTCCACTTAATTCATAAACTAATTTGAGTATGTTGTACTCTTCTTTTGCAAATTCAGCTAATTTGGGTGCCTTTTTGATAAACTCAATAAGATCACTTCCTTTTAGGGTTAAATCTACAGTAACATAATGTCCATTGTTATCATTGTTCGGGTCATCACCAATCATATTATACAATATGGCTAGTGGTCCTTTATTTACAAACATATAACTGAAATCACTTACTGTTCTCTTTGCTTTATCTGCTTTAGTTTCATCAATTTCTTCACCCAACATACCAATACTTGGTAGTGCATCAAATTCATAGGTTCTTAAACCGGTTTTCTCATCTTGTCCGACCTTACTAGCAAGTAAATTAACCGTACGCATTTTCTTGGCACCGATGTATGCATATTTTTGATTCTCTTCATCTTGCCAATACTCCATAAAACTCTCGCTTACCACATTCTTATTTAAGAAGAATTTATAGATCCAATGGTTAAAGTGAGTCGTAAAATGTTTGGTATTATCGTAGGCAATATTTTGAGAGAATAAATTCGTTGAAGACTGAAGATTACCTAAACCATAGATCCCAAGCTTTGCGTTTAGTTTTAACGACAAACTTGTCATAATTCCTAAATCGTCCCCTATGCTTACTTCTGTATTTGCATTTAAACCAACTCTTGCATAAATAGTGAATAGAATATCCCCATTTAAATACACCTCTAAATTGAAACTGATACTAGTACCTCCCAATTTAGAATTCAACACTTGATTCATCAAGTTATCGAAATAATTCGGATTGTATTTTTCGGCATCCACCTGCCAAGTTCCCCCATCAGAAATTTTAAACCCACTGGCATTTATTTCCCAAACCTTTGGCCCACAGATATAATGATGGTTTTCTGTTTTTTCAAAATTTGGAACAATTACTCCTTGGTGTGGCTGTAAGTGTATATCTTTTCCTCCCGCTTTTATTACTCCATTAGGAGCGATACTATCCCAATTATTCAACTCCATTAACTCTTGAAGGGAGATATTGAATTTCTTAGCGATGATTAATGGAGATTCGTCTTCTTTGACTGTATAAAAATACTCCACTTCTTCCTGTGGTGACTCATGAAATTTAATTAGACTTCCTTGAGCAAACGATTTGAATCTCCTATCTTCTATCTGATCTAACGAAAGGTTAAAGTGATGAGAAACATCTACCATACCATCCGCATGAATTCTCTCTGTTTTACTTTCTAATAATTGATAAATACTATCGGCTAGGCCATCATTTACAGGTTTAAAATAATGATTATACATGGGGGTTGGAGCACCAAATCCTCCAGAAATCATAAGTGTGTTTCCATAATCAATTGGTATAGATTTTCTTGAATTGATCATGTCTTGGTCAAAGTTGTCTTGACCATATTCATCAAAGAAGTCATCTATTAATGGCTGATTTCTTTGTAATGCCATTAACGCACCTAATATATTTTGACTATCCGCTGATTTTTTTGATTTATATTTATGAAGTTCATCCCTAGTTTTTTTGACAATCTTTTCCATCGTAAAACCCTTCCAAAGTTCTTTTCTTACCTGAGTAGTTTTACCCATTTGGTGCTGAACATTCCTAAAATGTTTCGCAGTTTCTAGGTCTACTACTAAATTGGTAATAAATGGATTAAGTTGAGGTAAAAACACTCGATTCATCCTACGTTGTATAATTCTGGTATGCCTTGATTTTTCAGCTACTTTAGAACGGATATGACTAATTAGGTTACTTTGGGAAGCGGTTGCATAAAATCCCAAAAACAAACGTACATTCACATAGTCGTTTTCGAGCAGTTTTAAATAATCGATCAGTTTACTAAAACCACTAGTTAAATCGGATGCTATTTCTTTATAGAGTTTAAAAGCATTATACTCAATTGATTTTGGGGTGATTTTTTGTGGTGCATTGTTTTTCTTTAACTTTTGTACCACTTCACCATTTTCAAGAACATATACCGTTTCCCCTGGATTAATCTTTAATCCCGTATCTGGAAGATCAATAGTTTGCCCTGCCGTAATCACCACCTTTTTTCCTGCAGCATCTTTAAAAGTACCGTCCTTCTCTAACTTCCAACCGTTCTCTTCAGCAATCTCTTTTACGGTTGTATGGAATCTTCTTGCTATAGTCCAAATAGAACCACCTGCGGGTAACTTAAACTTATAATCCTGAATCCCTTTATTCCTATCCAAAAGAAGAAAATCTTCTGGAATATTACCCTTCAGTTGTTCTACTCCTTCTCCTGAATCAGATAATGTAATAAGTTCAGCAGTATTTCCTACAAATTTTAAATCATGCCATAAATCACCTTCATAGATGATATTCAATACATCTAAAGTCTTTTTATCATTCTTACATTTATTGACTAATGAAATGATTTTATCTTTATTATCCTTTGGTTCATCAATATGAAATTTGAGTAATTGTGCTAATTGATAAAGTTCATTTAAGGACATCACCAAATCAGCCTGAATGTTATTTCCTTGTTCATCCAGGCGTTGCAACATTTTTCTATCAAATTGTCCCACCCACAAATCATCAATCTCAGATCTCAATTTTTCTTTGATGTGATTCGGAAGAATCATGACCGCAATTGCATCTAAATTCTTCAATATCGCACTCGCTAAATTATCTCTAGAAATCCACCAAGTATCTTCAAGGGCAATAATGATTAATTCCGGATCATAAATACATTGCTTAGCCACCATTAAACCACGTTGATCTGTTTCCGACTGCTTCTCCTTAATGTTCTTCCAACGTTCCTCAGGACTAAGTACTTCTTCTCGTTTTAATAGCTCATCATACTCAGGTAAAACTTTTAGAAGCGTTTTTTCTTGGTGGTTCTTGGCAACGTAAGTATTATCTTGACTTACCCTCTCAAAATCTTTTTTTCTTATTTGATAATCAGACATGGTATTTTGTTATTTAGCTAATGAATTGTTCTTCTTGCTGCGATTCTACAAAGTGATATAATTTAGCCTTTCGCCCGATTAGGCTTTCAAATTCATCTTGAGGAGTGATCACCACTTGAGTAATAGCATTTGATGTACATTTAATTTGTTGTAAGTCAATAAAGAATTCGTCTAACGGATTAAACCATTCTTGTGCAGCTATCGTACGTTTTCTTGTCCCTTTTTTATCTGTAATATCTATTTCCAAATTCCCTTTGTGCACATAGATATATGGTATTTCTTCTTCGAAGTAAAACTCTTTTGCTCTTTCACTTCGTTTTAATGTTTCGACATTTGATATATCCATGATATCACAAATAATATCTCCATTCAGTTTTTGGAAAGTGACCGACCTTTTCATACCCATCAATATTTCCATCACATTAGTGACTTCATTTTGCATGGTATACGTATTCCAAAGTTCTTTTAATTCCTCATTGTCGTATGTCAAACGGTACATCACCTCTGTCAACTCGTCTTTATGAAGCCACTCAGAAAGGATAATAAACGCCGTTTGTTGAATTAAGTGATCATCATTTTCTAATTGAGTGATGAGTGTATTCTTAAAAATATTGGTACGTAATGTAGGTATTAAATGTAGCGTAGAAATTCTCGACCAACGGTTGGTCAGTTGAGCATCGTTATAAATCAGCTTATTGATAATGTCATCTAGACCTTCAAAATCAACAGGCCAATGAGCATCCAATTCCTTTAATTTATCTTCAAAAGAAAGCTTTTTGAAGATAATAATAATCATAGGTTTTACTTCTAGAGTATTGGGTAAAGCCACTTCTAATAATTGCACACCGAAGTTAATTTCATCTTCAGTTTTACTATTAATTACGGACTTTACAATAGCGAATGTTTGATAATCGTATAAGATACCACAGAATCTTAAAATAGCATCTAGTTTATCCAAACAGTCTTCTATAAGTGCATTTTCTAATGTTTTATCATCAAAATTATTTTTCTTGATTTCCACAATAGCCATATAATTCCAAACTATTTGCTTAGATAAGGTTTCTATATGCTTTTCAATAATGTGTCTGTTTTTATCAATTGATCCCTCTACAACACTCAAGGTATCCAAAGCCGCTAAATACACTTTTTGGTTGGTATGATTTACCGCTTTTAATAAATAAGCATAAGATTTTTTTGTATTCAATAAACCATACAACTGAAGAATTCTTTCTTGTGTGAGTACAGTTTGTCCCACAGCATTAAAAGTCGAGTGCAACATATCTGTTACATGATCACCAATCTTATAGACCGCATCAATTACTACATTTTGAAGTCCAATTTCAGACATATTGTTTGCCATTTCTGCGTAAACTTCATCCGATACTTTTCCTTCCCCACACGATATAATTGCTGCTCTACGTACATTCATTATTGGGTCTTGTAATAACCTTTTTAATACTGTAGAACGTTTTTCTTCTGGAAGTTCAATAGATAATTTGGCTCCTAAAACTCTTTCTGTAGAAAGCTTGGATAATGATAATTGCTCTATGTAATTTTTATTTTCTAGACGTTCTTCAATTTCAGTTAATGCTAAAAAGACATCATGAATTTGAGGGGCATTCTGACTCTGCCAGAATCTTTTGTATTTAATAATTTTTTGGAGGTTAGGCAATAATCCAATCTTCCCTTCTTTCCACATTTCATTGACACCAAAAGATTGAACGGTATCTTCAGAATGACTGATAAACTCTGGAAGTTTTTCATCGAATGTCAATGGTGCAATTTTTCGTAATAGGTTTAATAATCGAACATTGATATTTTCAATTTCTCTTTTATTCAAAAGGTTTAATATTGGGAAGAGATTTGCATGTCTGAATGATTTATCGCCAATGGCATCTTCCAACTCCTTATAATAATCTTTTTTCAGAAAATAGGTCACCACCATGTATGCAATAACCAACGATAGAAGAGAGAAATAAAGTAATTCTTTGTATTCATCCAGGTTACCAAATGCATAGTATAATCCATAACATACTGTTACAGATAATATCGAAACGACAATTGTACTAATTAATAGAAAATCGCTTCTCAATTCTTCTGAAATTGTTTGATAAACATCGTCTTTTGTTTCTTCTTCTAGACTGTATAAATACGTAAAGAATAAAACAAACAATAGTGTACAAACCACCATTTGAAGGGATGGAATTCCCATAAATGCCTCATGCTGATTGTCTACTAGGAAATGTATGGATATAGCAGTACAAGAAAACAATATCAAAATTAATGGGGGAACGTAGAAAATAGAGAGACGACCGAATTTATCTAATACTTGATTGGTAAACAATTTTCTCACGATAAACACAAAAAGGGAAATCACCCCAAATAATATCACTTCAAAACCCAAAACAGCATCTTTATCTTTAAAGTGAGTCATTGCCTGAAAAAACATCAACAATAACAACATCCATTTCATCGATGTTAATAGCATCGATTTTAATACTATTAGATGATAAAATCGATTACTAATTATTTTAAAGAAGGAATGTTTAGCATGTATAATTAATATATTCTGGTTAACAAGCTTGAGTGCTGTGTAACTATTCAATAGTCTTAACCATAAGAATAATAATATGATAGAAGCAGTGAGTGTAATGATGAATAAATGGGCTTCAGTGTATCCTAAAAAGGCATAGATAATTAAAGAAGATAATGTAAAACCTACCAGGAAATATTGGGCTAATACCTTATCTACAGAGGCAAATTTAAGTACCTTTTCAATTCGATTATAGATCTGAGCATACATCATGATAAGTGCCAAATAAATGGACATATTACAGCCCATTTGGAAGTTTTCGAGTGTATACCAATTGTATTTTTCTATACCAAAATAATAGGCGGCAAATAATCCTATGATATAGACAAAAACACTATTTTTCTGGGCTTTTTTAACTGAAAAATATCTGCTTAAAAAGAATAAAAGGAATGCAAAAGGAGTAAATAACATTAGGGAAATTCGTCCCCATTCGTATAATAAATCAGCATTCACCTTATCCAATTGATCAATGATAGATTTATTTAAACAAGCAAAGATAACTGCAAAAAAAAGTACGCTTAGTTTTAAAATATTATGTCTGTTTACGTTATCGACGGTAATATTATTTGCCATAAGAAAAGATGGTTATTGTTTATTTAGTGATCAACGGTAATTGATGAAAAATTTTGTTCAAGTTTGTTTGAATACCTATATACTTACTTCCTCTATACGCCCAACAGAATAAGTGACACTCTCTATAAGTAATTGTCCCGTTTCTGCATTAAACTCTCCCATTTCCCAAGCAGTCGGAAAGCATCTTTTTAACTTTACAGCATAGGCTGGATTATCTTTTTGATCAAGTGCGACTACTATTAAATCCATTTTTTGAACTCTGTATTTATCCTTAGACATATTGACAATACTTGATAAAAAAGGTTCACTCAAATTGATATCACCAGAAAGAATTCCCTTTTTAAAAACCACATCATCAAATTCAACTCCATTATGTACATGCAGTTGTCGATTGTTTGATCCTAATAGAGCCACTTTTTCAGTTTTTATCTTAGCATTAATTCTAGAGATACTCTGGAATGAAGCAAAGCTATTTTTTTCAATTGCCTTTGAATCCGTCTTATCTTCCTCTGTAATTGTGACTACTTTAAATCTGAAACCAGGAATTAATGGTTGTGTCGGAATTGCAGGTGATGTATTTGTGTTTTCTATTTCTTCAGCCATAATTATTCAGTTTCACTTTGATAATTAAACTCTCCAATTTCTCCTGTTTCTTTAATTCTATATAGGATTTGAATACTTAGAAACTTTCCCTCTTTTTCGTTTTCTTCATTGATATTCGTTTCCATCACCTCAATTCTTTTTTCAAAATTTGTAATGGCTTCGTGTATGGTGTACTTAATATCTTGAATAAGCTGAATAGTTAACCTTTTGAACAAATACTGTCTTAAGTTACAGCCGAAGTTAATGTTTACTGGACGTTCCCCGGGGTGAGTAGAAAAAAGGATAAAAAGACTTTCTCTAATATCAATATGGTCTGAGACCATCTCTACCTCTGTACCCTTATCATTAAAAACCGGGGGAAACTTCCAACCTGTATAATTTCTCATAATGATCTTAATTAATCGATAAAGGATTCATCCATAAATTGATCTTCCCAAAGTGAAGTAACATGAAAATTGGCTATAGTATTTCCCTCATAATTCCCTTTAGTTCTCATCTCCAATTGGTAATTATAGGTATCACCTTTCCATCGAAATTCTATTTTATTACCTCTTGATCCATAATAGGCTTGAGTAGTTTTAATCTTATCGTGTGAATTACCAAACGTACTGATCGCCTGGGCAATTACTAAAGCATATTTACCCGTTTTCTTTTTACCAACACCTGCAACAATTTCAAATGCATGACATCCATTCAAATTTTCAATAATGGGTTGCCATTTACCATTAGCCTCTACACTACCTTTGTATAATGTACCTACTCTTGCCTTAGCTCCTATTGTTCCTCCAACTTCAAGATCGTGATTTGGTTTAGGACAGTTGACACCCACAAGTCCTTCTTGACCAAAAGTCATGACACTTTCTCCTTGTTGGTTCTGTAAATGTAAATTTCTATCGGTTTGTCCTGATGTAAAACTCCAAATTGGACTTCTGTCTTCTATATTTTTAAAGAAACTGACTAATTTATTGGTATCTCCAACAGGAGAGAGCATCAAACCTTCGTCCATACTTTTGGATAATCCATCATCCAGTTTATTTACGCTCGATTCTATTAAATCGTGAAAATTTTCCTGAGAGGGTAATTTTCCTTGATTAAAAAATGTCTTTAATGTATTTCTATCTAATAATGCCATGGCTATTTTTTCTTTTTAAATCTATAGAAGTAATGTTGGTATCCAACACTTAAAGTGAGGAGGTGATTTCTGTAATCATCATCGATAAATGCATAATGATTTAGAAAGACATCTCCTTTGTATCTCTCCGACTCAAGTACTAAATCGTTTAATGCGTAGTGGTATTGCACTAGAAAATAAAATGCACCTCTTTTACGTTGCTTTTTCAGTCCGATACCAGCACCTAACCTTATTTCATGTGTAAATCTTTTATCCATTACAGACTTTTGATCGGCCGAATTTTCTGTACTTCCCTCTAATTTATATTGTCCAACAATTGTGGCGTCCGAACTTAATAAGTGATTGTAATTGGCCGACAAACGAATAAAAGGATAGAAAGGAGAATTAAGAATTGCTTTTTCGTTTTCTGTATTTAGATAAATGTTCTTGGGGTGTTTTCTAAAATTGATATTGACCATCAAACCGGATTGCACAAATTGTTGCTGCTCCTTGTAGTTGGTAGACAAAACATTCATAATATCATTTTCTCTTACCTCCACTGTAGCATTTCTATATCCTACAAACATGCCCCAATCGATCCAATGCGATAAGTACATTCCAAAATTGATGTTCCCTTCAAAACCGAATGGATGATTATACTCTGCAGATGGAACGTCTTGCGTAATACTATATGCCTTATCTAATTGTACCAAACTCATATTTCCTCCACCTTCAATGCCATAGTAAAATGAAGGTTGTCGATTGAAATTGTTTAGTAATTCAACATATTCTTTTGGATCATTGTCTACATCAATTATCGTAAACGGATTTGTTTTTAATAGCTTTTTGATATCCGCTTCTGCTTCCGTCCTTTTTAATTGATAAATATTACAAAGAGCCAATAATTTATAGGCCTTTTCTTTTTGACTATCGTTAAAACCGTCTTTTAAACAGCCTCTTAAAAGTCCATCTATCAATTCTATATTACCTTGATCGAATGCCGTTTGCGCCCTTACCAATTTTTCAGCACAATCTACCTGTGCCATCGACTGTAGATGACATAGAAAACTGAGAAGTAGTAATAGTAAAGTTTTATAATACTTACACATAATGTTAGTTTTTAGATTACAGGAGCGACAATAGATTTATAAGCATTTTGCTTTTTCTTAATATTGCGCTCAATAGATTGCATCTTCTTAATTTCTTTATCGTATGGATTCTTCTTTGGTAAGAAGAAAGTAAATGGAAATATTAAAACATTCCCCACTTTTCTAAAAAACGACTTCTTCACATACCCATACTCTAAGTACAGCAATCTCTCAAAATCTTTTCCTGCTTTATTCTTAAATTTATAATATGGCTTAAGTGTTAGATCATTGAACTGTGCTGTTTTGTCCTCACAACTCATTCCATATTTATCTATGATTTTGAATAATCCCATCTCAAAAAACTCAGAAGTTTTCTGAAGAGAATCATTTTCAAATGTCAACACATGAAGTGACTTTTTATCATCAAGAATAAAAAACCATAGTTTATGGTGGTTCAATGCTTGAAGCTGATAAGGATCCTTTTCATTATCACTTTTGTAACTGGGTACAAAAGCTCTTACTTTTTTTAATAAAAGCTCTTCCTTAGAATTTCCTTTATCTTTCTTTTGCTCTTTTTTCTGATCCTGGCCTAGTACAAAACCTTGACTAATACCTATCAAAAAAAAGAGTATGTATAGTTGAATTAATCGTTTCATATTTTTACCATTCTGATTGTTGTGCCTCTGTTTGACTTTTTGAATTCTGAGATTCACTTTTCTGTCCTGATTCTCCTTCAGCAGGTTTTTCAAATTCCTGAGTAAATGCTAAGTCAATTTTTGCCCTTAATGGAATTCCCTTATCATCCATCATTTCAAAAGTGGTATTAAAAGAGGTAAGATTATATTTATCACCACTATTGATACCCATTTCAGTTCCCTTGAAATTTACGGTTGCAGGATTTCGTTTATCTTTATCTAAAACTGTAGCCTCTAAACCACTTATCATAGAAATGATATGATGATCATCTGAGGTATCGTACAACATTCCCGTTGCATCTAAATAAGCAGAAAAAGAAAGGTTCTTTCGTACTCTTGATACATTTTCGGAACCACTTGTAGTAGACTGAGCATCTGCAGGTCCTCCACTTGCAGATAAACTTGTACTAAGATTACTTATAGCTAGAAGGGTAATCTCTCCGTTTTCTGATGTGATTTTTAATTCCATAGCATTAATCTCCTATAAAAACATTTGGACTCCCCATTTGTATAGTTCCAGCGGGTAACATATCTCCTTTACGAACAGCAAATTTTCCTTGTATTTTTACTGTTGTACTTTTTACTATAGGTTGACATCCACACGGCAAAGGTTGGATACCTAATGCTGGAATTTTATTAATGAACACAGTCGCACTAGCAATTACTGGTAATACCAAAGGTGGTGCTGGCGGATGTGCTTCACATTTATATAAATCTCCTAATCTTGCTGCTTCTTTACCCATTTTTTATACTAATTAATATTTACTTGTGCCCCTTTTAAATTTAACATGTTACCTGCTTCTACCCCCATATTGGCTGATGATTTCAGATTGATTTCTTTTCCATCTATGGCTACTCCATTTGTTCCTTCCAAATTAATTTCTGAAGAGGCTGTTAAGTTTATGGTATCTGCATTAATATTTACCTCTCCATCGGGGCTATTAATATTAATGTTGTTGTCTTTATCTAGAATACACTCAGTAATGACTGAATCTCCATCTGTCACTTTTAGATGTAATAACCCGTTGGCCTCATCCAAAGTAACATGTGTACTTTCTGTGTGCATATGAATCAATTCATTTTCATCATCAAAAGCCAGTTCCAAATTACTTTTCGTGACAATAGATTTATAGCTTTCTGTACCAATGTGGGGGTGTTCATCGGAATTCTTAAAAATTGAGCCTAAGATCACTGGGTTATCAGGATGCCCTCCCAAGAAGCCGACCACCACCTCATCTTCTAATTCTGGCAACCAAAAAGTTCCGTGTGCTTCTCCTGCATAAAAGGAAGCCAATCGAGCCCAAACTAGAGGTTCCACATCATTGGCCATGTCCGTTTGCATAAGCAGAGGCAATTCAACTTGTACAAGGTACTGATCCGTTGCATGTTGGTCTCCGCTATTTTGTACCTTCTTCACAATTCCATGTTGAAGACCCATTATGCCAAAATTGGTATCTTCTGCTGTTGTATTTGTTGAGGCAGGCATTTTTGGGAGGCCCAAAAGTAAGGTTGTCTTCCAGTTATCTTGATCCATAAAATGTTCTACTCCATACACAAAAGCCTCACCTTCTAATATGCTCCCTGCTTCTATAATTTCGATAAAATCTCCAGGATTAACATCAACCGTACCCTCAATAGTTACCCCTCCTTTTACCTTAGCTAACTTACTCTCCAAAATTTTATGCGTCAGCCATTTTTTACGAATAGCGGTATTTTCTTGTCCAAATGAGATAATTTCTGTGGCTCCTAAATCCAATGCTCCAGATACAGTTGCCGCATCTACGCTCGTATCCCCTGCCTCAAAACTTACGGACTCCGAAGATTCTTGCTCTATGGCCATATCCTCTACATTATAGGTATTGATATTGGCGATATCATGTAAATCTTCTATATCCATAAAGACATTAAATCTTGTAGAATTAATAGGAGTAATTTTCATCTTTGGAGGATTCTCCAGCAATACATCTTTCACTGTTATCGACTCTGGAGAATAACATAAAAGACATCCTGCTTGTCTTAATTTGGATACCACAAAATCAAAATCATTTTGTTGATATTGAGAAATTCTACTCTCAGAATCTTCTTCCTCAATATCCATTTGATTTTCGACCTTAAGTTCATAATCACTAAATATCTTATCGACTACTTCTGGTAAACTAAGTGCAAATAATCGGTTGACTGCTCTTCTTTTAAGACGGAAAACAGGATGTAAAATCTCAATTATTGTCACAAAATTTCTACCCTTACTCTGTGTTCCATATTTTGAAATGATTCCTTCAAACAATAATACCTTCTCCACCACATCATTTTCTGCATAGATTTTAATCTCATTGGAAGGATATAGATCTTGAATCGAAGAAAACTCTAAATCATGGTTGGCATTAATCAACGTAAGACTACAATATGGAACATCATTCACCGAATAATTAATGTTCATATCTTTCACTTGATATGGTTTAATATCCAATGCTTTCCCATTTGCTTCTACAGAGATAGCCGTTCTGGTACTATATAGTTGATTTATTTTTGTCATTTATTCTTCTTATTAAAACCTTCCAAACTTATGACTAAATAGCTTATTGTCATTATTGATTTCTTCCTTGCATTTCTCTGCTAGATTTTCGACAAAATCATCAGGTAGATGATCTATTGATAACTTTTGAACGAATTCTTCTAGCATTTTCTCTTGAGATATAAAATCTCTTTTTATCTCAATTTTGATGTTCAGTTCTTTAATTTTTATAGACATGTTACGGCAATTCTTTTTTGATGAAAAAACGGAAGCTTAAGAAGAACAAGGTTAAACCACCTAGTAATATTCCAACAATCATTAGAATGACTTCTTTGGCACTTACAAAATCATAGGTCACCATAAAAATGCCCAACGCAATAATCATAAATACAAGAATCAGTGTAGAACTTGCTACCTTCATGAGTTTGGTCAGTCTATATCTAAAGGATAAGAACATCATGATAAAACAGAAATTCAATCCCATTACTCCACCAAACATGTAAAGCAACATCCTTGGGTTGTTAAGTAATGTCCTAGGGTTGGTCATTATTCGAAGTGCATAATTGATATACCTTCTTGTCTTACCTGCAGAGAAAGAAGACAAACCCCTGTCGGGAGTAACAGTAAAATTATCTTTTACAGTAACCCACATTTCTGGATTTCCATTATCAAAACCTAAAGCCCAAAATCCAATCCCTTTCAATTCATGCTTTTTGATTAAATCTACTTTACTTTGGAGGGTGGTACTATCCTCGAACCAAATCTGATGATACCTACCCAAATCGTCTCTATACACATGAAAAGCAGAACCGCTTATTGGTTCTCTTTGTACAGGTATTCCTCCTATTTTATTATCAATTTGTTTTTTGGTTAAATAGCCAACAAAATGACTCGCTTTCGAGGGGTAAGTAAGGTCCTCTGTCACCCATTCTGCTCCGTACAATGGAGAACCTAAAATCAATTTATCAGAAGGAATTCCATCTACTTTATATTCAAGAACACTGCGTTCCACATTAAACTCCCACCAAAAATCACCACTTTCAATAGGTGCTACCGGGCCGGCAATGTTACTATTCTGACCATAGAACTCGTATCCCATCACAATAAATTGATCTACATAAGGTGAAAGACTCTTGAAATCGAATACTCCATTAAAGTCTTTGGGAGGGATAGTCAAAGTGATCTTAAAATTGTTGTTCGCTTTTCTTAATGTATTGGATAAATCAATAATAAAATTGGTGAAATCTTGTCGATGTTCCTTTGGAATATTTTCAAAATCGATATTGACACCATCAGCATTTCTTAGGAACAACAAAGTGATAAGATTCGTAATTAACGTTTGCTGTTGTTCATTTCTATTTTGTAAAAATGTCCTGTTATTATTGTATCCAAAGTTGGTCACTGTAAGCAACACTTTACAATTATGTAAGTGAGCTGAATCAATTAATGCGGTGGTTTCCCAATCGTGTATGCTATGGTATTTACCATCCACAGGATTCAACTCATAAGAAAAATAGGCAATAGTGCTCAGTAAAGAGAAGTTATAGGCATCATAACCTTTACCCATCCAGTACGGATGCCAACCAAATACTTCCACATCGCTTAAAAGCTCATAATCGCCTTCTAAAGATTTATTACTTAAAAGGTTCATTTTTTTCTGCCATTCCTCCTCGGTGTAATCTCCTTTTACGCTATTTCTTTTTACCTCACGAAGACGATTTTTCATCTTCAACGTATCGATAAAGGCTTTTTCCTCTACCATTAATATTGGTGGGGAGGCTGTATCAGTTTCAATCTTATTTTCTTCTTCAGCAACAGCTGTTTCTTCTTCTGCTATTGCTTCCGCATCTTCAGAAGATTCCTCTGTTTCATTTTCTTTTTCAGGAGCGATCTCTACTAAATTATCAGAAGGTTTATCTTTTTCTTTCTTTTCTTCTTCATTAGCTTGTTTTACATAGTCTTGAAGCATGACCCTCAATCCCTTTTCCTCCTTTTTGTCTTCCTTTTTCTCCTCTTTTTGCTCCTGACCATAAGTGGGCAACGCTGCAACAAAGAAGAGCATAAATGCGAATAGTTTGTATGTTTTATTCATTTGTTTCATGTTGCTTAGCTATATGAATTGACAATAAGATCGATCCCTAATTCAAGGTTATTAATCCCTGCCTTATCGTTATTTTTATTATTAATATACACTTCGTGATTTGCTGCAGAAGTTAACACACTCCAAGGTTTTGATGCCTCGATAAAACTATGGGTGTAATCTTCTTGTGCCGTATCAACTAATTTGAATTTCCTTTCATTTTTAATCAGATGCACCATAGATAAATGCTTAATTCCATCGACATAAGCTATCGTTTTTAAATAGCTTAGAATATCTGATAAATGAAGCTTACCACCGAGTACCAATCTATTCGCATTAGACAAAGAAATAGTATCGATAAACTGTGTTAACTTCTGATTGATTTCATCCAAATAGAAACCCTGAGTATACCCTTCTTTTAATGAAATGGCCACATTGATTTTTACAGTTTCATAAATTGGCGAACAGATACTAAATTTCACATGAGGAGATATAATTTGCTTTAAGAAGCGTTCCACTCTCTGTAACAAACTATTTGATGCAATTGGGAATTTTTTCTCTGATTTAGGAATAATGACAATCAATAAAGAACGATTTTCCTCAGAAACCGGAATACAAATTACCTGATTGATCTCATGGAATTCTGTAAGAATAATTCTCTCATAATCCCAATTGCTCACCGGTCTGTTTCTATGCTTGATAGTCTCCGATACACGATTAATAAATGCCCCACTTTCTTCCGCTCTTTTACCGCCAAAAGAAGTAAGAGGTTGCTCAATACTTCTAATACCCGGCAGTTTTGTATTGGATCTAAAAATGGATTGTGCTTCTAATTCTTTACCGAAATCGTAATAATTTCTTTCTTCTGGAAGAATTAAACCTACTTTCACCACTTTTGAATACACCCTCTCGATCACTCCGTAATTATCCATCACATCAGGAATGTACATTCTTAACCAAAGTTTTCCAGATGGTTTTAATTGATTTTCTTTCGAATGTTCAGGTACTTTTAATGAAATCATTCCTGTCTTTGAAAGACATTCTGTTTCATCATTTAATATATTCGCTCCTGGAATTGCTTCCCATCTATTGTTATTTAAAACCTCCCATATAATTTGATGTTGATCGCTTTGAATATCTTGGTCTGTGGTCGACTTTATCTGAAACAATAGAGAAACAATATCTCCTTCGACAGAATTATCAATTCCTAAATCCAAAACGATACCTGCATTTATTTCTGGAAGTAACTTCGGACTATCTGATTTAGTAGAGATTATTTTCTCACCAACTCCATAAAATAATTTTGTAGCAGCATCCTCCTTCATCATCTTATTTTCAAAAATGATAGAGGTCTTAGCGATATAATCGGCTTCAATTTTTTCGATCACAGGAACATAAGCTAATGGAATCTCTACCTCTTTCTTCTTTTTGAAAGGATTCAAACTTATTCTGCTTCTAACTTGTGCTGTCACTAACTGAGGGTACATTAAATGACCAAAACCAATCTCAGGACTAGAAATCGTTAGCTTTAAATACCCATTCTTCACATAATTCGAAAATCCTTCTAAATCTTCTTTTTGGGCTTCATCTATCGTTACAGGCTGTTGGTATTTGATATTTAAAAGATCCGTTTCTTTTGAAATAGCACCAATGTCTTCTACTTCACCCTCAATATTTGAACGTACATTGGAAAACATATGCCTCTCGTCTAGATGGTCCCATTTCCCTTGTTTTAATTGATCAATATTGAGTTTGAAATTTGAATTCTTTAGTTCTTCTGTATCGTAATTTTCGTAATACCCCGTTAGACCATTCGGGTGTGCAGGTTCGTTAAACCATTTGATTTTCAAATCAAAATGTTCGATGGGTTTAAAGAAAACCTCGTTACTACCTAATACTAAATAATCACCTTGTTTGGGTTGATTTCCCCATCCTTGATAAGGAATATCCGTACCTAACTGACCTTGTTGATTGTAAGCGTTAAAACCTGTGTAACCTTTCACATAGGTCTGTATTACTACTCTATCTACCACTAAGTCAGATAAAAAGGAATAGCCATATAAATACGTTTCTGTATTTAATGTAAATTTAAATACTGCTTGATCGAACAACTCATGATATTGTATCTCAGGTCCTGGCTTACAAACAGCAGGTTCATTCGCTTTAATGACTACCTTAAAGGATAAAGAATTAGGCGAATATTTAGAAGTTAAAAATATCACTTTCTGTGCTTTTACCCAACCATCTATCGATGAATAATGCACATTAAAGATATCGCTAAATATATTATTGAATAATTGATGACCACTCCATCCTGTAATTTCTTTTACATTAGAAATTAACTGAGTCAGTTTGTCCATTGACACCTGAGTAAACTGAAAATTGAAAATAATCTCTCTATCTCCATTCTCCAATTGTAGAATTTGATCACAAATACAGAAGCTGATAGGTAAGGTGTCTGTAGCCTGATTATCCCATAGATTTTTTTCTAAAACATCCCCTTCTTTAATTTCAGATTCTGATTGTTTAATCGATGTAAGAACTTTTAACGGTAACTTTTTACCAATCTTTTTATACGATACATTACTTAAATCCAAATGAGTAATCTCAGAAGTATTTAACACCATGGGATAATCTAACTCATAAAGAATATTTTTTCGTAACGCGTCACTTCCAGCAATAAACTTGGTTTTATTCGGTATTCTAGCATAACGAACACCATCATTAAGTTTAAAATGTAAATAGGTATAATCTACTTTTTCTTCTTTTCTCTTTTCGTCCAACAAAGTATTGAAATATAAATTCAAATACCTTTGAGGGAAGCTATTCAACATCTTTTGAGGGTATTTATAGATGTGTTGATAAGCCATTATTAAATCAATCTGTGGCTGACTTGTTGTTTGACCTATCAGTTCTTTAAAATACTTATCTGACTTACCACTCATTAAAAATAAATTGTCAATCAATTGAATATTCAAACGCTGACAAATTTTAGCGACCACAGTATGATCCCTATTTTCAGAGATATGTTCCTCATCAAAAGAATAATCGATAAACTGAAAAATTTCTTTGATCAGTAGTTTCGTTTCAGCTAATTCATTATTTAAGACTTCATCATCAAAAAGATACAAGAATTCTAAATCCAATTGAGTAGAAATACTATTTAATGTAGTAGTTATGTTTAAATAGATCTCCGAATCAAAAAGCTGCTTCTTATGATAATTTTTTAACCACTTATGGTAAAAATTCAATAACTGATGAACGAGTTTAATTCCCTCTATTAGAAATTTCATTTTCTTTTGAGGTCGGTTAAACTGATTCACCTTTTGAAAGATAATATTGTTCTTTTTCTGAAAAATAGAAATATCCAATTCCTTCAGTTCAGACAGTACTGAGAAATCGGAAAAAAGTATGGTGTACCAAAAATCCCTATCTTTCTTCTCTAGCGTTTCTAGATACTGAAAGGTATTTGTTAGTATATCTCGTAAATCAATGTCATTTAGAAGAAAGCCTTTGTCTAACAACTGCGATAACTCTCGACTATCCTGACTTGTACCGTTGTAAATCATCCTAAAAAATTTTACTTACCCCACTCACAAAAAATCTTGTTCTTCATCCAAGGCAACATATTTATCTTTATTGACCAGGGTAACAACTTCATAAAAATATCATAGGTATTTGGTTCAACTTCTAAATACCAATCGTCTTTTAATGTGATTGATCCTGTTCTTATAAAAAACATAATTCTTAAACTATCCGGCTCCATTTTCTTTAAAGCCGACCAATGGGTAATCACCGTTTTTAATAAATGATCCGCCCCCTCTTTTTCTTCATCAGTTAATTCAAAATCCAATACAATAGGTGTTTCTATATCAATACCACAAAGAATTTTTGGTAGTAACAATTGTCTATCGTCTTCTACCAATACGTTTTTTTGTGCGAGATATAGCATTATTCCAAGTGCTCTAAGTAGACTTTCCTCATTTGCAAAAGCCTTATTATCATCTGTAAGCCAACCCCTATGCTTAAAAAATAATGGAAGATAAGGTACTAAAATCACTAGCCCAGCATTGCTCACTTCCATGGTTACGTTCTTCTTTTTGGCTCTAATGAACTTTTGCTTTTTCTTTAGTTCTTTTAGTTGATTGTCATCTACTTTAAGATTTAAAGCATCACAGGTCATTGTATATATTTTGGAATAACTGAAGTTGATTTGTGAAAAAGTTTGTTCTATATATTTAATGATTATTTCTCCATTGACCATTCGATGATGAATGAATGAAGAAAATAGTTCATTTTGGATTAATTTGATAAAGTCAGCAATCTGACTTGTTGTATAAATAGTAGAATACGATTGATTCAGCTTTAACTCTAAACTGTCAATACGTTTTGCACATTTCACTTTATAGTCCTTACTCAAATAAGAATAAATCTTATTCTTCTGTCTTATTGAATACGTATTTAACTGAGATAACTCTTTTATTGATAAATACTGGAAATAGCGAAATAATTTTTCTTTCTGTTCTACAGTTAAAAGATGCTTATTTCTATTGATGATTAATTCTAAACAAAGTTGTATATCTGTTTCAGAGATAGATTCCGGTCTTTGATCAGATTTCTTATCTTCGATAATAAAGTATTCTACGAGCTCTTCTAATTGTCGCTTGTTATTTGATGAACAATTAGAAATGATAGATTCAAATGATTCTATATAACTCTTTAATGAAGTCACTACATTGTTTTGTACCAAAAGAAAATCAACCAATTGTAGCTCAGCAGAAATCTCATTATTTACAGTAACTTTAATTTGCTTTCCAGTAGAAGTATTAATGACTAAATATTCTACTAACTTTTCCTTACCATAACTATACTTTTCAAACACCTCGATAGAAAGTAAAGTACGTTTGTTATAAGAGATTTTAGTTTTTCTTTTTACTAGTTCTTCAAACCCTTCTACAGACTCAAATAGAGCAAATATCTCTTTCTTGTGATTAGGATAATAGCGAATACATTGATCGATAAAGTTAGGTTCGTTCTCTACACTATCAACATAACATCTTAAAATACTATTTTTATTAGTTGAGTTTAAGAAAATTTTATCACCCAAAATTTTCTGATCAAACACTTCAAATAAAACGTCAGAAGGTGTTTGAAGCGTAATTGTAAGCAATGTTTCTAAAGATACAGAAGACATTAAAAGTAATGTTTTCTCACCTTTAGATATAGTATTGATACTTTTTAAATAAGATAAAATAGCACTCCATTTTTTCTCCCACTTTTTTGTCCCTTTCGTAAATGCTTTCGTAGAAATCATCCATTTTAATTGGGTCAATTCATGGATAAGAACTGCCTTGAGTTCGTTATTTAATTCCGTTTCAATTACTCCCAGAATCGATTTTTCTAACTTCTCAACTTCTGATGATGACGAAGAAGATAAAAATGTGATAAACTTTTGATCTGTAAAAAACTGAGGTCTCTTTTTTATTACTTCCAAAAGTAATTGCTGAGCAAATGTATTTTCACCAAAAAGCTCTAGTTGTGGATATTTAGAAAGTAACTCAGAAACTCTGTTTTTATTCACTTCTGATACTATATTTAGAAACTGGAACAATAGTATCGGATGTGCATTTAAATGTTCTTCAAAAGAAGGGTCCAATGTTTTATTTAACAATAATTGAATGGCTTGTTTTTTAATAAATGAAGCTTTCCATTGTGCTGCATTATGTAAATCTTCTACTGTATCTTCTTTCGATTTTCCACTGCTCAATATGTCTTCTAACTCATTGAGTTGTTCTTTTAATTTTTGATCATCTTTAAGTAAGCCTTTCTTAATTCTTCTTTTCTGTTTTTCGATGTAAAACATTAATTCAACAGTCAATGTTTCATTAAGCGAGGTACTATTTTTTGCAATGCTTAAAATATAATCCAAATCAGAAACTGTAAAACTTCTTTTTAAAACCACATTTAATACACTTTCCTCAAAAGATAATTTTTGATAAAAGACCTCTATTAAAAAAGATTTTTGTTCCTGTATACTTAAAGATTCAACAGCAATTAATAACTCACTTTTAGATGAAATCAATTCCTTAATAAATGTGGTAAGTAATTGATTATTGATCAAAAACGACAAAAAAGAATATACATTGCTGCTTTTATTCTTCAACATAAATTGCCAGGTCTCTAATAAAGTAGTGAAGTTCTTTTCTTTTATGATCTTAGATAATAAGCTGTCAATTCTTTCTTGTTCATACCATGGAACAAACCCATTACATAAGAATTCTAACAGGCATTCTTTGTCCGTTAATTCTTCTTTTTCATGTTCATGAATAAGGTTAGAATCATCATTCAATTCACTATCAATACTTTCGTGATTATTTGATGTTGCATGATGCATAAGTTCATTTAGTTTATCGTTAATCACCTGTTTCACTGTATTGTAAGTGTCTTTTTTGTAATTGACTAAATTAGAAGATAAATCAATATCCAACTGATCAATATGAATATCTAAGTCACCATATTTCTCTAGTTCCTTATCGATCATAGGGACAAGTTGAGACTCCACAAAATTGGAAAGCTCCATTTTTATGAGATGCTCATTGAGATTTACATCCGACTTAAAATCTATATTTAAATTGATCAGCTCGTTCATCTTAGTTTTTTCTAAATTCTAAAACATACTTGAACTTCAATAAAGACGAAGTCATCATAAAATACTGATCGTCTCCAGAAAGGTATTCCACTCCTATCAAACGGCTATCTACCGAATTGATAAACTCTTCCTGAGATAGAATATCACCTAAACTATTCAGTGTAATCGTATTGTATTTTACCTCCGTACCGTTTTCTAAAGAAGAAGAGGCTATAAAATAGTTTTCTTTGCCTATTAAGTAATTCAGCTCATTTCCTTCGTAATCAAAAGCAATTTCTTTTGTCTGACTATTTGTTAACCAATATAATTTATCTTTTCCTTCCTCTTCTTTTGCTAAGCCTACAATACCATCATTTAACCAAGTCGCATCCGTAAAATGTAATTCGCTTGTCGATAAATAACGGATGGATTCGATCAAACCTAAAGTTGGGTTAATACTGTATTCTGCTACCTCTTCTCTAGTTTGATTTTCCCTGACCTCCCAAGTCAACACTTTTACTTTACCATTGTATTCTTTTATTTCTTTTGGCAAGTGGTATTGAGAAGATCTATCGTTCATTTTTTCCCAAAGAATTTCTCCATCTGTGTTTAAACCGGCGAAGTAGATTTTTTCTTTTCCATCTTCCAATCTACCTCTACCTACTACAACAATAATATCATCCACTTTCTGAATTAAGTCGATAATACTTTCGGTGAAGTCCTCATTCTTCCATAATTTTTCTTGTTGCACAGTGAAACCGTTTCCTTCTTTAGAAAATTTCATCCACAAGAACTCATTCTGGTAAGTACCTCCAACATAAATATCATTGCCACTTTGGTTAATGGAAGAATAAATCGAACCACTTTTTGGATCTTGATAAATAGCTTGTGTTTCTCCAAAATCATTCAAAGAAGCCAAATACGCCTGTCCATTTCTCCAAGTTTGAGCATCCAGAAAGTTAATGGATGCCACCGATGACTTTTCATTCATCACCCCAGCAATCAAATACTCATTCCCTTGACTGATCAAACTTTTGGAAAGGTAATTTCCTTCACTACTATAGATCAATAGTGATTCATTACGTTCGCCTGTTTTTTCATTCAGACAGCTACTAAAAAGTAGAATACAGATTAAAAAATATAGCTTTTGCATGTCTTGAATTATATTATTTATAGTGATAGAAAGTAGAATCGTATTCTATCTCATCACTTACATATTTATCCCAATCTTCTGTCGATAGAATACCAATATTCACTTGCGATAACTCGTCGAATTGATCTTCTATTGTTAAAGGCCACTCTTTAATACGTCCCACTTTATCTCCAGTAATTAAATACTGACCATCTTGAGAGAACGTTAAAGCAGATAACCAAACACTTTCTGTAATTAATAATTTTTCTTTCTTTGGTTGATGGATGTCCCACAAACGTATAAACCCGTCGAAACCTGCAGTGGCCACCAAATTATCCTTCGTTGGATGTATAGCAATATGGTTCACTCTAGCTTTGTGATTATCGGTAGTGAAAGTATTTTTCCAAACTTTCCCTTCTTTGCTCCAACGTTGTATTTCACCCGACTCTGTGCCTATCCATAAGTTATTTCCTTTCTTACTCATCGACCATATTTGGTGATTACCCACTGTAAATGATGAGATCACTCGATCTGCTCCTTTTGACAATTCTACGATCATACCTTTTCGGGTAGCGATATAGATATTATGTGTAGCAGCATCGAAGAATGTTGTTGTAATCTCTCCTAAATTATTCAACATTGGTATGGTCAATTCATAGAATGAATATTTATCGTCCTTCAGTTGCCATTTTTTAAAAGATCCTTTTACATCTACCACCAAGAAATCGTTATTCTCTAGTCTATAGACCCCTAAAACATCATCTTCTGATAAGGATTTGATAATAATTTCTGATTTGAATTTTTCCATATCATAATGCACCAACTCCTTGCTGTAGTTAAAGTAATCCATACTCATTTTCTCAGTAGGTTTAACTAAACCTCTCACAACACCTTCCACATGATGAGCTACACAGCCATTTGCAGTTACTTGAACCAAACTATCGGTCGACATCACTACCCAAAGTTGATTATCATGATGAATAAATTCATTTACCATTCCTCTTGATTTACCCATCAAGTTGTAATCCTCACCCTCGTAATGTTTTACAGCATTATGGAAGGCAGCATAAAATTCAGCATCAAAACCATCCCCATCGTTATTCATATACCCCACTACAGCTTGCTTAGCTAATAAGTAACGAATCGTATTGTCCTCTACTTGATAAGAGTTTAATGCCATCGCTCTTGCCGTTGAAAGGTTTTGTAGTCTGTTGGCTCTTAAGTTAGCTGTCTCAGCATGTTTTTGCGCTTTTGTTGCCTGAAGCATGGCCAATGTGGCATTCTCTTTCTGACGGTTCGCTTCGTTAAAAGAAGCCTCCGCTTGCATCATTGCATCTAACGCTCTTTCTTTTTCGTTTTCCGCTAGAATTGTGGCTTTTTCGGCTCTAAGTTTTTCTTTCTCGGCATTTTGTTTTTCTGCTTGTGCTTTCACTTTTTCTTCCTCGGCTAGCTTTCTGTTCCCTTCTGCTACTCTCTGAGATTCCTCGGCTTTTAAACGTGAAGCTTCTGCCTCTTCTTTTTTCAATTCGGCTTGCTTACTTTTTTGGTAAGCGTGTGTACCTAAAAGAATACCCCCTAAACCTAAGAATAAGAAAATAACAACTAAGATTCTCGAGAGCTTTGTTCGTCTCTTCTGAATAAGTTTTGTTCTTTCTAACTCTTTAATCTCTTCTTTTTCAGAAAATGACAAGAACTCCATTGTTCTTTCATAAGAAGCATGATGTCTCACCCCCCATTCGTAGGTAGGCTGTTGTTCCTCCCTCCAGTTGATCGTCATCTGAAGTTCTGGCTGTCTTAGTCTAGATCTATTTCCTTTTTGATATTCTTCGGCATCTTCTGCCAACTTTAAATACCTTTTAATGGATTCTGTTTCCTTCAACGTCCATTCCACCAAAAGACCCCACGATCTCATTAAAGATTCGTGCGTGATATCTATAACAGATTGCTCAGTAATGTTGACATGTTCTCTTGGCTGTAAAAATGCTCTATCTTTCTTTCTGAATGTATCGATGACATCGACAATAGCCTGAACATCCTCAATACCTGTAATCTCAATAATTCTATGTAGAGAAGATGGATTTCTAACTCCTTTCCCTTCTTTATTGATCGTTGTAATGCATCTAAATACTTTCTCACAAATCACTTTTTGATCATCGTTCAAAGTATTATAAATTTCGTTGGCATGAATGGACAAACTTTCCTTAATTCCGCCAACGGCAATATAATTTTTAGGTTGAAGTGGTTCTGATAAAATTTGCTCGTTTCTCCAATGTTCGAACGTCCTCATCATGGCGTGTTGCATAGACGGTAACTGATCTTGTTTATTTCCAAGATCTTCCAAAATGATTTTAAGCAAATCATCTGCAATACCCACTCCTGCCCATTCAAGTGGCTTAACAATCGCATCTTTTTTCTCCTCAATAGACATTTGAGGAATCAAAAACTGACTTTGATTAATGCATTGAGTTAAAGATGGAAAATCAGCACAATGTCCGATAAAATCGGAACGCATGGTTAGTAATATATGAAAATCAGATAATGGAGATGTCGATAATAATACGATAAGTTCTACGAATTTAGCGATCTCTAAATCCATATTGTTGGCTCTAAGATCATAACTAAATAATTCCTCAAACTGATCGATATACATCACTGGTGTTTGCGTAATGTTTAGTCTATTGTAATAATCAAAAAACGTGGTCACATCTACCAATAGGCTTTGGAAAATTTCCAATCGCACTTTTTCGTTTTCTTCTTTAAAGACTTCATTCACCAATTTAGTTAATGGTCCATGAGTACCTGGAGTGAATATATAGGTAACATGATCCATTCTGCTTTCTAGCAATGGAAAAATACCACAGAAAATAAACGAAGATTTACCAATACCCGAACGTCCTAACACTGCCGAGAATCGGTGTTCCATTAATTTACTAACTACCTCTTCTACATGTTTTTCCCTCCCAAAATATAAATGTGCTTTATCTCTTGAGAAAGGCTGTAAACCTAAAAAAGGATTTTCTAATTGCGCTATTTCTATCGTACTAGTTTTCATTTTTGGGGTTGCTTTTAATGTAAAAGAGAAAGCATATTGTCTCTAAGTACAACTTGTTCTTCTGTTGAAATTTCTTGGGATCTTAATTGATACATATAGGATTCGAAAGTGTAAAACTGTTCTGGTGTTAACCATTTTGTATTTACTTGAATATGTGCCGCTGTTTCTTCACGACAAAGATTTTGCACCATCACTTGAAACTCACTATTTCTGAAACGGTGAGAAATGCATGGGAAAACCATCGATATTGAGAAATTGAAAAACTGTTCTACAATTCGCTCAACATCTTCTGTTTGATTGGTCGTCGCATAATCCAATGTAATGTGTCTATTCACCTTTTTATCGAATGCTACTCTATCGAATTTATCCGATAAGTAGTCGAATAATCTTTCTTTATCTTTATGTATCTTTTGTACCGATTCGTCGTCGTACATTCCAATGCAATTCATACCAAATTCAGGTATTTTAAAGAGCATTCTAAAATTACCATCGTTTAGACGTTCTACATCATAGCGATGTCCTTCCATAAAGTACTCCGGCAACAGTTTGATCAGTTGTTCTCTTTTTTCGAAGTCCAAAGAAACATCACTCATTAATACATGTTCTTGTTCTTCGTTTAAAATATAAATACCAAAACAATGTTCTTCTGTTGATGGCTGTAGGTCCAAATGCTCTACTATTTGGAAGCCTTCATACTCATCATGTAATGTTAGAATTCTTCGGTGAAGTGCAACAGCTGTTTGTTCTGCCTCGTCCCAATTGGGATAACTTCCTAATTTGAAATAGCTGTTCTTTTCTTTACTGAAATACACTATTTCATAGGCATTATCTACAGCGGATTTCACCTCTACTACATACATATTTTTTGGATAGATACATTGGTGCATCATGTCCAAAGTAAGGTGGTCTTTAATAATTTGCTCGGCTTGATCAGAAGCTACTGTTATGTATGTATCAATACAATCAAAAGAGTACTGTTCTAAGGATTGGTATACCTGAACATCTTTTTCTGCCAACCAAAGATCAAAGTCCGATAATGTTTTTGAGGAGTTAAATAAAATTGGAGATTGTTCCAGTGTCACCGATAGGTCAACATTTTTACCTACACCGGTAAACAGCATTAATCTTAAATGTAAAGGTGTAATTGCCCATTCGCCTAAAGAAGCATTAATGGGTTGAACACTCGATTTTGCACTTAAGAGTAATGGTAAATATCTTAAAAAATACGCCTTAAAGAAGATGAGGCGTTGTGTAATTTCTTCCTGAGAAAGGTAAGGAGTAAATGAGCTGATCAATTCGTTATCGAATCTTTCCCCATGAACTCCAATTAAATAATCTAGTATCTGATTCTTCTTTTTGTCATTATTAAAATGAGCAGAACGTAAAAATCCTTGTTCTGTTTCTAGAAGATCGTTATTAGATACTAAGCCTTTTGCGGAGAATAATTTTGGTAAATCAAACAGCTGTGCAAAAAATTCATCGCTCTGATTTTCGAAGAAATTGATGAATGTTTTGAACTGCCCTGCTGATCTTTTTCTTTCCTTGGAAGCATCTCCAGGTAAGCCGAATTTTCCTACTCCATAAACAGTAGGAAACATCTCTTTTATATTTAATGAATTAAGGTATTTGTTAGGAATAGGCTGATGCTTCGTTATACTATTATTTCTTTTCCTCTTATTATTGTTCTTTACCGATCCTTCGTTGGATGCTTTTAATTGATCGAGTAAAGCATATACCTTATCAAAATCTATTTGCGTACTAATAATTCCATTCTTTAAGAAGTGAATGCTACTTACATCATCCTCGTTAAAAATTGGAATGGAATTGTCTAATTTTAAAAGTGAATTTTCTGTCGTCCCGTTGGCTTGTAAACTCAGATTTTTCACACCAACCACCTCATCAATTTCCATTAATGTTCTGATTACAGCAGACGTTAAAATTGAAAACTGACGGTGATGTAATTGTTCTTCAGGGATAAATCCTCTTTCTAATAGAGGTCCCTCAAATATTTTTGAAGTAGTCGTATTTTGTTCAATCAGTTCCTCATAAGAAGACATTTTTACTTGTGGTGAAAAAAAACGGTTAAGACTATAAAGGGTTTTGGCATACACTTCTTCGACAGTCACATCGGTAACAATCTCGATGTCTGCTTGTACCACCACTTTTGTTTCTTTGGCCGTGGTAATGCTCATTACTTTCTCACAGTAATTTCTATATTGCTGAGCATGCTCTAAAATGTGCTCCAACAATACATTTTGATCTATTCTGCCTTGGTATTGAGGTTTGAACTTTGCAATAAGTTGGTATTGACCTTCGAAAGATGTCACATCTGTCGATACAGGTTCGACCCAGATATTTTCGATCTCAACAAAGCGGTCAATCAATACTTTTCTAAGATCGTTTGTGGTTACAGGAAGTACAGAAAATGCTTCCTCTTGCGCTAGAATAGCTGATTTGTAAGGAGCGTAAGTAAGATAATTTTCAATACCTGAAGCCGCACGAATACTCATCTCTGTCATGCCTGTAGACAAATACTCCAACAGTGTCATTCCAGGATCATGCGTACCAAAATCCGTCCACTTCTCATTCTGAAGTGACGCTAAGAATTCTTTGGCCTCATTTAATAAGACATAAGGGTTTCCCTCATTAACTATGTCAAACGGTATTAAATCTTCTTTTGCACTCATTACTTATTCTCAATCTCCTCCTTTTGTGTTCCTTCTACTAACTGCAGATTGCTTTCTGCATTGATTCTCCCAATTAATTGGTATACTTTCTCGAATGGAAGTTTTCCCAACCCTCCGATAATCAATTGTAATTCTTCAACGGTGAACGTTAAGTTCACTTTCTTTTTACTTTCTTCCATTATTCTATCATCAATGCATTAGTGATAAAAGAAGTTGGGGGTATGTCAATAAATAAACCCATTGAGATACACACCCATACTTCTTTTAAAAATTATTAAACAGCCTCTTGGATTAAACCTTCGTGAGCCAATTCAATAGTTTCAATAGCGATACCATTGTCTTCAGCGTTTAAATCTGGCGCTGAAAGTTTCACTGGAAAAGCGTTTGTTAAAGTCCATTGGAATACTGGATTTTGCATTGTATCCATTAAAACAATCGTTACCTGACGTTTTTGTTCTTCGAATGAACCCGACTCGTTACGAGCATCTTTTACTTGTTGGAACCAATCAAACAGATAGTTATTACCATTGTAAAGACCTCTTTTGATCGTTACATTACTTACTTTTTGTAAGCCTGGAACTTTCATCTTTACGTCTGTTGGATGATCTCCTGTTCTATATTCGATAAATTCCACTTCCGAATCCAAACCAGTTACTTCTTGAGCACTGATTTCCTCTTCACCTAAATTGACAGTGAATCTAAACTTTGGAATTGGATATTCTAGTTCTTGTGCCATTGCTTATTTGTATTAATTATTAAGATTGCATTTGCTGTTGGAAAGTCAACACGATAAATTCAGCTGGTCTTGAGATCGCTACTTTCACGCTAATCTTCATCATACCGTCTAAAATATCTGTTTGAGTCATTGTAGATCCTAACCCTACGTCTACCACGAAGGCATCGTTTTGGCTTGTTCCTACTAACGCACCTTGGTTCCAAAGTGTAGTTAAGAAAGCATCGATTGCTCCTTTAACTGCTACCCAAGTCATTGGTGTGTTCGGTTGGAATACATAACTCTTTACGCTTCCTTTCACTGAGTTTTCGATAAATGACATTGTTCTACGAACGTTAATGTAACGCCAGTCTTGTGAGTTGCCATCTAAAGTTCTCGCTCCCCAGATAATTGTTCCTTCACCTGCGAAAGCACGAATAGCGTTCACAGACTTACCTCCAACTGTTAAGTTCAAGTCTTCTTGATCCTCGTTAGTTAGGGATACATAAGGAGATGCTACACCTGCTAAACCTTCGTTTGCTGGTGCTTTCCAAATACCTTCTACCGCATCGATTCTAGCATAAGCACCTACGATTGCACCTGATGGAGGCAATACGTTAAGTTTATTCGCTAAACCTGTCATTAATGATTTGTAAGCTGGAGAGATAGATTTTAATGTCTGATGTAAATCAGCATCATAACCGCTTGCTTCGTTTAGTTTTTGGATTTCAGCAACAGCTTCTTGTTTCTTTCTGTCGTTGTCATACATTAACTCCGCCTCTTCTGTTAAGATTTGAACCAATTGTTCAGCAGAATCGAAGTGTACGTATGAAAATTCTTTGTCAGAAACTACAGATGCATTTAACCAAGGATAGTAAGCAGCACCATGCTTTAGACCTACTTTACCTAAGTTGTTTCTGAAGTTGTCGATCGCATCTTCTTCGTCGTATGAACGAGCAGAAAGACCATCTTGAACATCAAGAACAGCAAATCTGTTATCACTGCTTTCGCAATGTTGTAACATTTCTTGTTGAACACCTGCACATGCTTGAGCCGATAAAGCTACAGCATCAGGGCAAGCAAGTAATGTTGGTTCTGTAGCTGTATTTAAAGTACGAATACCTCTAATGATTTTATCACTATCGATTTCGTCTCCATAAGTACCTACAGAAACAATGTACGCTTTACCTCCACCATTTGTGAAGAATAAACGTAAACTGTCGTATAAGAAATATCTCTCCTCCGCTGTGAAAAGCTCATATTTCTTCTCTCCAACTTTAAGGTCTGATTCCCCTTCTGATGTTTCTGTAATTCCATAAGTAGGCACCCAAGCTCTACCATAGAATTTTTCAAAAGCATCTAAAGAGTCGATCACAGTTGGTACATTTTGTAATGGTTTCCCATTCTTGTCTGCTTTCTCGGTGTATCCAACAAAAGCAGGAATAGCTGTGGGCGAAGCTACAATTGAGCTGCCAAAAGCATTCTTCTCTTGAATGTACACACCTGGCGTTGCAATTCTAATAGCCATGATGACAATTTGTTTGGTTTTACGTTAAAAAAATTAACTGTTTATAATAGTTAGCATTTGCATTGGGATTTAAATTGTCATCGCTTAAAGGCAAGAAATGACTACTGCTACGTTCACCCTTTGAAATACTACATATTCATTTTCCATTGAGGTTCTTTCGTTTTTGGATCGAAGTTTAAATTCTTCGTAGATGGAGATGGAAGCGATTGTTTAATCACTTTCCATTTGCCGTCCACCTTTGCACTTAATTGCAATTGCTTTCCTTGAAGTGACAAAGGAGACGCACTTGTTGCTACAGAAGATAAAAACTCAATTTTTCCCTCATTTTTAATTTGTTTGTATTCTTTTCCCCCTTTTGAAGCTGTAATCTTGTACTGATCAAAACTAGGGTCTTGAATAACATACCTACATTTTAATTTTCTGCTATTGATACCCAAATCAATCACCCAAGGATGAAATGTTTTTTCTAAATGCGTTAAGCTTGTAGAAAAATCCTTTTTACTGATTTTTACAATACCAAAAATAGATTGAAGTTGAGCATGTTGTATAGGCAGCTCACTATCACCTAATTCAGAAAAATAAGCTGATTTACTCGTCGGTTTTAAAGTCGTGTCAAATGACAATTGACCTGCTTTTTTGTTGAATTTTACTTCTCCAAAAAACAATGTGTCTTCCATATTCTCTAAAGGCAGATCGGCTAAATAATAGCTTTCTACATTTTTATAGGAAAGTGAAAAATACAGGTATTCTTCCTCTTTCTGTTCTAAGATAGATAGACTTCTTTGTATATCACTTTTTGATATACTGCTTTGCCATTGATTCTCAATAGAGCGATAAACCACTCCTATTTGTCTCAATAAGTGTTCTGTACCTTTAAGCGCTTTTAGGTCAAAAAAATGTACATCAGATATTAAATCTGAAAAGTTTGTTTTTAGGCTTAGTACAGGCAAATATTTTATAGTCGTAATTTTTTGTAATGATGCCATGATCTAGCTTATGTTTACCACCCCGATAAGTTTCCAGCTATAGGTGCTACTGTTTCTTCTTTTATTGTTACCATTCTACATTCATAAAATACAGAAGGTATTTTTTTCATTCCCATACTAATGAACACACCCGAAAGATCCTTGTCTTCCATGTTGTACATCTTGAAGTTCATTTGTCGTAATCCTTCGATCCCAGGGCCATTTGCAGAAGTGTAGGTATGATTGCTCGTAAAAAAAGCAATTACATCCGATAGTACCCCCAAAGCTTCTAAATAGTTTTCATTGTTTGACACCGAAAACATAAACTTTAAATTAAGCGATGTAGCATTGGGTTGCATCTTTACCGTACCGTAGATCTCTTCGGATAAATTAATCATATTGATTAATAACAAAGATTCTCCAGCTGCATTTACTAAATGTACTTCTCCTTCTGCTCCTATGATAGGACCGACATGAACTTGTACATTCTTTCCTGTTGTCGAGATGAAGTCAGTAATCTCGTTTTGCAGAAATTCAGTTAGTATAGAAATCATTAGTAGTATGGTTTTACACTTTGTAAAGTGCTTTCTAGAGACATGTTTTAGAAAGCACTTTACAAAATTTTAGTCTTTTATAAATGTTTTAGTAAAACGTTTGTTGTTGTTCGATACCCCAATTATATAGACCCCTTTGGGGAAGTGGTCTAATGTTATTGACGTTTGATGACCAATTACACCTTCAAACAAAGTTCTTCCATGTATGTCGTATATTGTACAATCCACTTCGTTACCAAAGAGTTGCTGTACATTTAATGTTGAACTTGTTGGATTCGGATAGATGCTCCACTGATTCTCCCAAAGGTCTTCTGAAGATGTTGGTCCTCCCTCTCGCTCTAGTGGAATACTAATCGCAGAGAAGATCTCCATACTTTCGTAATGTTGTAACAACAATTGAAGATTAAATTCTTTGTTGATACCGCTTGGAAGATCTGTTAAATCTACTTGTAAGCGTCCATTATTATCTGAAGCGATCATAGGTGTGATATAACCAACGACTTGGTCAAAATCTCTTTGCATCAAATTCATTGGATTACATGCACCAATAGTTTCTTGTGCATCTCCGAAAGTAAACACCCAAAGCAATTCATCCATTTTACTGAATAAGGTATCAGCTATGGTATAATCAATAGTTAATTGATCTTCAGTGTGCGTCCAATCAACAGTAACAGGTTCATCCTTAAGTACTGATTTACGAATTGCATCGTAAATTGGTGTACTCATTTCTTGGATGCTTGTTCCTTCAATCAGTTCTCCATCGATCGCTACAGAATAAGGTCCTGTCTCATCGTTAATGGAATTAAGTCCATACCATAATCTCCTCGCTTCCGTGGTTTCTGCTCCTCTATCGTAAATAGGATCAGTACACGTTTCGCTTCTTTCTAGATAATAGTTATGGATAAAATCCGGATCGTTTCCGTTGACTACTTCCAAGATTTCGTACATCTTAGACAAAATATCCTGATGACCAGTATTATTGGCTTGTAAATACGATTCGATGACCACATTTCGCGATCGATTACGGATCTTCATTCTTTCAAAACCAAAGGAATCTGTGCTTCCTTCTCCATGTGCGAATACAAAACGGAACATTACTTTCTCCAAATCTCCGTTCATATCAAATGCAGCATCTAAAGGAATTCTACCTTCTACTTCTCCTAATGCTCCAGCCCAAGCTAAGCCATCGTTATTGGTATTTAGATCGTTATTGTATAGACCGTAAGTATTGTACCAATTCCAAATTCCTTCTGGCGTTCCTACCGTTTTCCAAGTCCCAGCATATCCTTGTTTTACTTGCAAGAATACTCCGTTTCTTTCGGAAGTGTTGGCAATGTAATCTAGTTCTATCATTGGGCGGTCCATGGAAGATAGATCGTATACAGGGGATGAAATAGTGGCTAAACCTCTAGAAACAGTATCTGCTAATTGCCATTGTTTGTTTTCAACATCCCATGGTGTTTTAGTACCGCCTAGTACGTCTTTTATAAAGACGCTATTTCCATCTGCCAATAGTAAAGCAGTATGCCAAGCATCTTCATTTTCAAATGAGATATTTATTTCATCTGTTATTGAATCATATGCTTTAGTCACAGGAATCGTAAATGTCTCCTGAATATCACAAGACCCTGTTTCTGTGTATGCAGTTAAAACAAATTCAATTGAATCTTTTGTGAAATTCTCCAGTCTAAATCTAAATTTCCCATTTGAGGTTGATATAGAAGGTATAGTTATATTCACATAATCTTCATCCTCTTCGTTCAATAATGATAATTCGTAATTTCGATTGTTAAACTCTGATAGGCTTACATTGATAAATTCTGTACTTCCAATTACAGGAAAAGTCATTTGTAAGTTGGTTGTAATTTCTGGCTCAAAAATAGTTTGGAAATTCTTATATCCCAAGAAAAGAGTATCTCCACTTACCTCTCTAAATAAACCAATAACAAAATCATTATATCGATTTTCTGGTAAGTCGTGAATATTAGATGGATAAATTCTATAAGTATAAGAATCTTCTCCGTTAATTTTCACTAAAGCTTCATCGACCTCAACCAAAACAGAATCTCCATTTTCTAAACGATATAGATTTAATCCCAATGTGGTTCCATTACTGTCAGCATCAACAAAAATAGTATTTATACTAAACTCGCTTGTTTCTTGAGAGTTACTACAATAAAAGTTCTTAAAATGACTATCTAAAATTGATTTCTGAGTAACTTCAAAACGCACAGTATCTTCTGAAATACCACTGTTTTCATCATATGCTTTTACTCTAAGATCAACCGTTCTAGTGTCGTTATCGTTAGTGAAATCTCCATCTCTCCACATATTGATTGGAGAAATAATATTGTCTATTTCTGTAGTAGGCCAATATTCAAAAACATTCACTTTAGTATTGTCATCAATATTTGTGTTCAAACCGAAGTTTTTAGCTGAATATCCGAATAAATACCAATCATTTTCTAATTTGACATCTGCTACATCAGATAGATAAATACTTCTTTTCGGTACATTTATACTTTGATCTGAAGTATTATACGTTCTATAGGCAAGTACTAATTCTCCCAAATTTGGATTACTTATATTATCTGTAATCGCACTATAAGGAATCTCGATATAAATTGTATCGGTATTATTTAAATTTTCATCTTCATATCTAAATAACAATGTACCACCTTCATCATTTTCATAGACCTCTAATACATTTGCTCTAAAATTCTCCTCATTACTTACCACCTCAACAACTAAATTCTCGGTTGGTTCAGGAGTTTGTACGAGCCATTTTGAAAATGGATTATAAGGGTAAGACACATTGAAATTCGCTGGAATATCAAATTTAATTTCAGGTCCAAGAATATTTTTTTCTTCAACAATATTACCTGATCCATCTTCGATAGTTAAATCGTAGTTAAGTCTAGATCCACTTTGAAATTTTGTATCGTCGATGGTGATTCTAAAAGTAATTTGATTTTCATCCGCCCCATCTATGATTGTTGTTACATTCCCTTGTGATTCATCAACACCAAGTACTCTAATTACAATATTATTCTTCAAAGAAGCAGCTGAATAAGGTACCGATATTGTCACATCTCCATTTTTTAATTCCCCATTGATGTCTATAGAAATCTCATTTTGTTTGTATTCAATAGATTCCCTTGAAATTGATGGAGCAAAAGAAGAGAAGTAATATTTTGTATCTTCCGTAAAGCTATGATTACCTGTATTACCCGCTACATCATTAACAGAAATACTTTTTAATTTGAAGTAAGTAACTTCCATGTTACTTGTTCCATCATAGATATCAGATAAATTAAATGAAAAGTATAATTCGTTATTCGAATTACTACCTTTTGAAAAAGAAGTTAAATCAATCTCAATATCATCAACAACATTTAACTTAACATCTTTTTTATCAAAAATATCAATAGATAATTTTGTTCCCTCCTTTTTTAGATCATACTCTTTAACATTGACTTTAACAGTGGTATATGGATTAGACGTATTATCTGCAATAGGTGTTTCTACCCAAGTTGTACCTGTAGGCCCTGCTAATAAATCTGGCGTTGAAACAACTTCTATAGATTCAAAAGTGTGGTCTGAAGGTGCTGTGTTATCATAATAGTGTAATGATGTATGGTTACTCTTTACAGTTATATCTTCATTTTTATATAAAGAAACAACTAATTGTATTCTTTCACCTTCATTTAAATTGTCATTAATATCATTTAAAATATTTTGAGTAAAGCTAAATGAAAAATCATTTTCTGAATCGTTCCCAAAAACTAAAGGGTAAGAAGCTAAGAAACTATTATCTTCTTTAAAGATGATGATTTCAGAGTTATTCTTATCAAAGTATGAGTTCGTCTGATCATGAGTATATTTAACTTGCTTATTTAATGAAATATAATTTGGTGCTGATACTAAGTCAATATTAATATCATTAAACAGTAAATCTACAACATCAGTATCTTCACCAATATTTCCAGCTAAATCCTCTACTGCAATTTTAGTATATAGTTTTTCATAACCTTCAAAAAAACTACCATTTGTACTTGGTGAAATAAACCTTATTGATCTACTAGTTCTATCTCCTACATCAGGAACATCTACAAACTCGCTACTAGTAAGTTCTTTGAGCTTTTGATAAGATTTAAATTCATTAGAAGTATAAAACTCAAGTTTATATGATTTTGAATCATCAAAATTTGTTTCAATTATATCATAATAAAATTCGACAAATGAATCATCTATAGATTGGTTCTTCTGTGAAAAGTTGAAAGATGGTTTTAAATTATCTACTGTTAATTCGGGTCGGTGCTTATAATAAGTATTATCATTAGGATTATTATGATTTGTTACAATTAAATAATATTCAACAGGATCTTCATCAGTACCAGGATCATATTCAAATAATAATTCAAACTCTAACAATCCTTTAAAATTATCAATTTCACCAAAAGTGCTTCCGAAATAAGTAAAAAAATTGTTCTTATTAATTGTGACAAGATAATTATTATCTCCAGTAGTGGCAATAACACTCGTAATTATATTTTTATCTTCATTGTCAAAGGTATTGCCATCAAAACTTATTTTAGTTTTTAAATCACTTGTGTTTCTATTTAAAAAATTAAATCCTGATGGTAATTCTATATCTAAATTAACTTTTACTTGTAAGTTATTTCTATTATCAAGTAATTTAATATCATCAATATTAATTGTCCCTAATAATACATGACTATCGTCAAATTTAGATTGCGAAAATACATTCACAAAAACAAAAAGAAATAAAATTGTTATAATATATTTCATAACTACCTGATATTACTCACATATATTAAAAAGATCATGCTTATCATCTATATCAGTAATAATATCAGGTATAGATTTTAATTCTTCGCCTTTACAAAAATCATTAAATTTAATCCAAATATTATAATTTTGAGAAGTTTCATTCTTATCCACCCTAAATATACCTTGTGAATTACTTCCATTAATTAGTACATTCTCAATTGTAAAAGGGTTTGTTTGACTATTACTTGGTTGTATCCAAAAACAATAATCATAAATATCTTCTAAACGTGAATTTCTAAGAGTCACTGTTCTATGGAATGAATCATTTCTTTTATATGAATAAATTGCTGTTTTACAATTAATAAAGGTACAATCCTCAATTAAAAGTTCTAATTCGGCATTTACAATTTCAGGATTTTCAGCAATTGCTCTACTATTTGAATTTTTAAATATAATATTATTGATCACGAAATCACCCATACCTATTGCTAGTATTTGGTTATCTTCTGTAGCAATCATCTCTAAACCGTTTATAAATCTAGTTTTAGTATTTCTTGCATCTTCAGATCTGAGATAAATAAAATTTGAATTTTTATATACTGTAGAGTTATTCAGAAAGTCTCTATCTTCTACTTTTTCCAACAAATCCTCTCCAAAGCTTCCGTAGATATTTAAATAGCTAGAATTTGAATTTATACCCTCAGTTTCTTCGTAAACACCTTTTTTAATTAACATATCAATAGTATTAGTCTCCCCTGCAATATCCGATTCTGTATTTTCAATAGCCTTTATGATACTCGTAAACGCATTTTCCCAACTTGTCCCATCATTATTTCCAGTCGCCGCAACATCAACAAATACACCTCCATGTAAATCGTCTAACATTTTCACTTCGGTAGCTACTTCCTCACTCTCTTCTGAAACAATTTTTACAGCTGCTTTAATATCGTAAGCAACACCAATCTCCAAACCATGTCCTACCGCTACTAAAGTTGTTTCGTCTTTCATTTCTGCATCCATCCAAGTGTATGCATCGTCAGCATCAGTTGCTTTTTTGTAGTAGAAACCAAGTGCAAGATCGTCGTTAGGGTCGATATCAGAAGTGAATGTTCCTTCCATGTATAAACCACCTTGATTATTACTCACATCCTTAGTGCTAACGGAAAATGTATACGTTTTAAAATCTTCTTCTGATTCTGAAAGTACTTCATCACCGTATTTCACTGTTACTTTCGAAGTGTAGTTTGTTGCCATGTCTAAGCCTGGAACCACAATTTCTAATTCTTCTACATCTGAGTCGTATTCATTGGTTACTGTTTTTACGACAGTCTCTCCTGAAAGCACTTCTGTAACAATGGCAATTTTTGTGTTTTCTAAAATTCCTTCTAAAGCACCGTTTATTCTGAATGAAGTGAATCCTCCATCAGCTGCAAAATTTGTTTTTACTTCTTGAGTGCTCACTTTCTTTTTTCCAGTAGTGACTACGTCGTCTCCGCGTATCACAGAAAAATCGAATTGATATTCTTTTCCAGAAGTCAGTTGATCAACTTCTAAAGTATACTCCTGATTTTGTAAATCAGTAAATGTCTTTTCTGAAACCACTTCTTCTCCATCGTATAAAACGAACTTAGCAGAAGCCTCTAATGAATCTTCATAATTTGCAATACTACCTATTAACTCCAAAGAGGTATAACCAATCGTTGGATCTGAAGCAGATACTGTTACGCCGTCCATCCCATTTACAGGATCATCACCACCGTTAATTTCTTCTTCTGACTTATCGCATGATGTTGTCAGTAATAACAAGTAACCTAGTATGGCAACTAGCGTAGTTAGTTTGTTTTTCATCTTTGTAAAAATATATTTCAGTTTTAGCGAATCGATTGAGTACTTAACGCTATTTAAAAAATTAATGTCGTATTACGAAAAAAAGTATTTTGGTTTTATTTCGCAGTTCGAATGTAATATTTAATCAAATTATTAAAAAAATACAGACCATAATTTTTAATATTTCATCTCATTTTATTTGTAGTTCACAATAGAATCTACAAATAGTTCAATTTTAATATATTTTTGATATTTGATTTTCAACTCAGTACAACAGGGTAAAATTTAAACAAGCTATAACGTTATTAGCATCCATGACACTTATAGAATAAGGTAATATTGTATAATTTTTCATTAACATGTAAGTATTGTGATGTAAATTCTTGTAATAGTGATGTATTACAGAAGAGGGTGTTCATTTATTATCAAATAGCCTTGGAAATTAATAAACTTATAGAAAGTGCGAGGGATTGAAATCCCTCCTTGAGAATAGAAGTTGATGGAAAGGCTATAATACGTAAGTTAAACAGATTGGTAAATCATTTAAAATGTATTATTTCTTATCTTTACGAAAAGAATAAAATTGCATGAGAAAATTTCCGATTGGTTTATCAAATTTTAAAAGAGTAATACAGGACAATTACTATTATATCGATAAATCCCTATTTATTGAAGATGTAATTGAGAGTAATGCCATATCTATACTTATCCCACGTCCTAGACGTTTTGGCAAGACATTAAATATGTCGATGCTTCATGCATTCTTTGATGTAAAAAAGGAAAAAGAAAATAAATCTCTTTTTGAGAAACTAAAAATTAGGCAATCAGAAGCCTGGAAACATCAGGGGAAATATCCTGTTATTTATCTGTCCTTTAAAGACGTAAAAGAAAACAGTTTCAATGATGCTATCAAAAATATACATCATCTTTGTTTAGATTGGCTAAAAGAAAATGAATTCATATTTAATTCCGAAAAGCTTGGACAGTTTGATAAGCAATTCTTAAATAACCTTATTAAAAGCGATTGGAATAGTGTTAGTTTGAGTAGCTTTTTAAAAACTATATCCTCTATTCTTTATAATATATATGATCAAAAAGTAGTCATCTTAATCGATGAATACGATTCTTGTATTATCAAATCGTGGGAAGCAGGTTATTACCAAGATATGATCTCTTTTATGAGAGGCTTTCTTTCTGGGGGTTTTAAAGACAATGACTACCTTTATAAAGGTGTTATCACGGGTATTCTTCGCGTAGCTAAAGAAAGTATATTCTCGGGATTGAATAACCTTGTGGTAAGTACTGTTTTAGAAAACCAAAGTGCAGATAAATTTGGCTTGACGGAAGATGAAGTTAAAAATTTACTTCAAGAGGTAAATATCAGTGCCGCTTTCGATGATATAAAAAAATGGTACAACGGTTATAAAATTGGTCAACACACCGGTATGTATAACCCTTGGTCAATTTTAAACTTTGTCGACAAGCATGATGAAGGCTTTAAACCCTATTGGGTAAATACTTCTGCCAACGAATTGATAGAAGTTTTGCTTACTAATGCCAATGCTGATCTGGAAAAAAAGCTAACAGGTTTTATCGATGGACAAGTGATGGAATGTGAGATTGATGAAACTACTATTTTTCAAGATTTGGATAATGGTAAGCAAGAAACGGTGTTGGGATTGTTGCTTTTTAATGGGTATTTGACTGTTGATTCCAAAAAAGTAGATGATATATTCACTTCATATGGATTAAAAATTCCTAATAAGGAGGTGAGTATTGTGTATCAACAAATGCTAAAAAGATTACTCAATAAATCTGATAAAGTAAATACTAGTGAAATTTTAGATGCTCTTATAGATCAAAATGCCGATGCATTTGAATATTATTTATCTGAATACTTACTTAATGCATTCAGCTATCATGATTTTGATCAAAAGAGTTTCCCTGAACGTGTATACCATGCCTTTGTACTTGGCTTAATGGCTCATTTAATGAATAACTATATAGTTAAATCAAATCCTGAGTCTGGCTTAGGAAGAGCTGATTTAATTATTTACCCAAAAGATCAGAAAAATCCAAAGGGATGGATTTTAGAGTTTAAATCCAAAAAACCTTTTCATAAACAAACTTTGAAAGAAATTGCTCAAGAGGCTTTAAAACAAATTCATTCTTCAAAGTACATGACTACTCTAAAGGAAAATAACAAAACGGAACTTATGTTGGTGGGTGTTGCTTTTGATGGGAAAGAAGTAAGTTGTGTGACTGAGTTGGTTTCTTGATGGCTATTTGATGATAAATAGATATAAAAAAATCCCACAAGGCTTATGATCTTGTGGGATTTTGTGGTTATAAGTTGGAAGCTTATACTATATGGGAGTTCTGAGTGACGCCTATCGGCTTAACACTATTAATAGTGTAGACCTTAACAATCATTTTGAATTAAACAGAATGGAATTTATCTTAGCATCATAAAAACAAACTGATTTTTTTAGGTACTTCATTTTAAAAAGGATTGAAGTAAATACTTTTTGACTTTTAAGAAAACTAATTACTTCATGCCAGAATACGCTCAAAAAACTAAAGAAAGTTCCGGTTATAGCAATAAATCTTATTCATCAGGCTATCTTTTTGAAAAAAGAAAAGAGATCGATCCTAAAGATCCACCACCCATTTACATTTTTGTAGATTGCAATTTTAATAGAAGATTAGATAACGATATTTCCTTTACTTTTCATTACGACAAAGGGTATTTTATTGATGAAGACATTCTACGTCCATGTATTTTAAAGTTAAACTGGAATGATCCTTTTATCAAATATGAATTACAGCTTCCTAATAGTGTTTTTGAAAAGTTAAAGGACCGTTTAATAACTCATTTTAATGGCCTTAGTTTTATACATACATCCTCCTCAGTTGTTTCTATACCTTACAATAATAATGAAGCAGGAGGATATGATGCTTTTAATAAAGAAACTGTATTTTCGCAGACTCAAAACTCTAAAGGTCATTACATCAGTAACTCCAAATATTTAGTAAAAAGTTTAGACGAACTTTCCGTTGCATTAAATATCCAATCCCAGTTTTCAATGCAACTGGATCAGCATTATAAAAAGTATCAGAACAGTCTACCTAAAGCATTGAATTATGAAGAACTTGTAAAAAGAATGTATTCTGAAGTAAATACAGAATATAGAACAACAAAATATTTTCAAGCGAAAACTGATCTTTGGTTATTGAGTTTAAGTCCAAATGCTTTAGGTTCTTATATAAGAGGAGATATTATTCAAAGTACCTTTTCAGATCTTTATCACTTTTTCTGTGGTCCAGATGAGGATGAATTTTTCGATGTTCTTTCAAAAATCAATAACCACCCTCCTTCTATTGAAAAATTAGAATCTACTTTCAAAAGATTATACCCTGAAGAAAAAGGGATAAAAGAATGGTTGGTAAAGGAATTGCCCGAACACAGAAAAATATGGCTTCAATTTCTACCAAATATCAATAAAGGAGAATTGCCTTTGGATTATGATCTCATTGCAAAAAATATACTTCAAAATTATGAAGATTATAAAAATGCTTCTCATTATAAAATAGATCCCTCTAAAATTAAAACTCGTCTTGATGGATGGGAAGCCTACCACAGAATGCCTAAAATGCCTCAGGTAAGAAAAAAGGTAATGAATGGTATTCAAACCGAATTGGAAAAATTGGAAATGAATGCTGCTTCAGTAGAAACTCTCCTCAATAATGAAGCGTTTTACGATAAAAGCTTAATGGGTCTTTTGAAAGAAATGAAGATAGCTGATCAATTGGCATACCTATTACCTACTGTAAATCAGATCAGTTGGGTGGATATTGTCTATGTTGAAGATGTATCCTATTCCCTTGATGAAATTCTTCATAAGGAAAAGTCCTTTAAAAAGGAAGAAAATATACATATCCCTTATGCAAATGGGAACTTAATACGTTATCAGGACACGGGAGAATATGCCTATATGGTTTCGGAGGGTGATACTATTTCGGGTATATTAAAAAGGTTCAACATCAAAAAAGAGGATTTGATGTTATCGAATTGGTGGGACGGGTTTGCTGAAAATGGACAATACCTAATTGGTAATGATCACCACTGGCTTCAGGAAGGAGATATTCTTAGTCTTCCTCATTACTTTTTTCCTTTGAATGGTCAGACTTTCTATATCTATGACCGTTGGGGTGAAAAAGGAATAAAAGCACAAAAGCAACAGGGAGAATATAAAAGAATACCTGTTCACTGTACCGACTATCAAGAATTAAAACAACTGGTAAAGGATAAAATTGATGAGTTTGATGACAATACAAGGACCTACAATCTCACTCTGGACATTTCTCTAAGCATCACAGCCCAATTAACCGCATTCTTTTATATTGGCATTACTACGGGGGGAAATATTGAATTAGGTTCAGGCGATACCCGTAGTTTTGATGTGGCTTCCCAATGTTTTTTAAATGGTGATATTGGTGTAGGTAATAAAGCATTAGCCAATGCAGGAGCAAGTGGAGGTAGAAAACAATCATTCGATCTAGGGCATTTTAACTCCTTAAATGGAAGCTATTCTTCAGCTAATCATTTTTTAGCCTTTTTTGAAAGGTCGCTCTACAGTTTTATGAAAACATATGAGTTGGATGATGCTTTGAAAAAAAGTGGTTTGGATGACTTTTATTGGGAGAATGAAAGGAACAAAGAATATGGTGTTTGGGATGAACTAGCAAAAGGTTACACAAGAAAAGTCCGAGTTGCGAATCATGGTCAATTAGAAGCAGGGGTAGCAGGTGTGGGAAGTTTAAAAGCAGGAATGGAATATAAATACGCAGAGAGTTATGGAATGAAAGGTGTAACCACAATGGAAGACCTACTTATTGATGATGACTACGATCACATTCTTAAACAGGCCATCGAAGAGGATAAAACAATCACATCATATGTAGAAGCTACTATTGGGGATTACAAACTAAAATTCAATTTTACTGATGTACTATTCAGCACGAACCAAAGTAACCTCGGTAATTATATGAGTATAAGTCTCACCCTACCTGGTGATGATATGCTTGAACTATTGAAAGTAATCAAAAATGATTTAATGACATTGGGTATGGTTAAAGATGCCATTCCTGAGAAGAAAGAGTATTTTAGTAAAAGCAAGGTAGTTCAAGAGGCAAGAAAACAAAAAGAAATGCAGAGTACTCGCCTTGATAAAATCAATAAACAAAAAGAAGCTGCCAAGGAAAGTGGGGAGATGGTTGAACGTCTAAAAAAACAAGGTAAAAGCAGAAAAGAATGGCGTCCTTTTTTTACAAAACAACAAGCTGCTTTAAGAGAAATTAGAACTACAGAAATAAAATTAAAGAGAGACACATTAAAGAAAAAGATCAGTGATCTTTTCAAAAAACATCTAAAAGATGACTCCATTAAAAAACACCTAAAAAAACCTATTAGATCTGTTACAAAAGAGAGAAACCATGATCTAATCTTTGGAAAAGGAGTTGAAACTTATACTAGATTGGTAGCCAATTTTCAACAGAAAGAAGATGGGTACAAACTTCTTTATTTTAGAGCCATTGTAGGTGGATCTGCTAAAGCAACAATTGGGACAAGAAAAAGTTTTGCAGATCTAACGGGAAAAGTAACGGGAGAAGTAGAAGTAATGGAATTTTTAGGAACGAATACTATTAGCTATGCTTCTACTGTTAATAACGGAATCTTCAAAGAAGGTTTACAACGATTGAATCAGTCAGAAAAAGCTTATTTTAATGCATTTGTTCAGAATGCCCTACAAGAACTAAAAAGCAAAGGTTTGGAAGAAGTGTTCTCCCGAATATCACCTAATAATATAAAACGTTTAAAGGAGTATACTAATGCATTAAGTAGTCGCTATGAACGTCAGAAAAATTTATTTCCTGATAAAACACTAGAAGATTTTTATCAGGGAGGTTGGAGTGAAGAAAAGAAACAATTCAGTAGCCTAATCTCTAATATTATGAATGAATTGGAAGAAGGAGAAAACTACATGACACCAATAAATTTGAATGACTTTTCTAAAGATCAAGTAGTTCTTCTGAGTTGTATAAAAACTCATCTGATGAAAAATGTCGAAAGTTTAAGGTATCAACCACCAATCACCTCTTCAGAACTTTTTCAAACATACGGTAGTAACGATCCAAGGTTTATAGCAATCAGAGACAAGATATTAAGAGAAGAAAAGGCAAGCAAGCAATGGTCGATATATAAAAACACTAGAGGAGTTGACCACTTTTCAGGAGAGAAAGATGAAAAAGCCTCTGAAATGAATGCCATTGCATTAAACTTTGGGAATAAAGTGAAAGATGCAGTTATAGCTTATGCTGCTGTCTTAAAGAAAAATAAAATATTACCGGAACAAGCCAAGTGGTCCGAATGTCCAATAGATGATCTTTCACCACAGCAAGCTGATTTGTATTTAGGAAAAATTGAACATATTGTTAGGTTTTTGCATAGGTCAGGTTCTAAGCTTGAAGAAAAAAGTATGAACACATTTGAAGAGAAAAACATTTCAGAGTTTATGAAGAATCTTTTAATAAAAAACGAAGAAGAAGAAATAGATCTACTTACATTATTTGAGAAAGATATCTTATATCCATTAATGTTAGAAAATATAGTATATGGAAAACAAGTATATAAACCTTATTAAAAGCTTAATAATAATAGTATTATTTAATAGTTGCACAGATTATAAAAGTATGGAAGAAAAAGAAGCCATTCAGTCATTGAAGGATAGAAATTTTGAAGATTTTGGCTATACTTTAGATAAGTCAAAAGAGTACGTAATAAAGATAAGAATCGAAAATGCTTCTGACCTTATAGAATTTCCAGAAGAACTTTTAGCATTTAAAAAATTAGAACATATCACAATAAGAAATTGTAATGTGGCGGCGATTCCTGAGTTTATTGTTGAGTTTAGTAATCTACAGCAATTAGAGTTAAAGGGAAATCCAATTAAAGAAATACCTGAATATATTACACAGTGCAGAAAATTATACTTACTTGATATTCAGAATACTGAAATATCTATCTTACCTGAATATTTAACTAAATTACCATTACAAGGAATTCGTTTAAAGGGATCAAAAATAAACGGATTCCCGTCTATTTTATATGAATTTGATTCGCTAAAGGCTTTAACCTTAAGTGAATTAAAGGAGCTACCTTCTGATATTGGCAAAATTAAACTTGAAATTCTGTATGCATCCCTCAAAAGTTTTAAATATTTAGATGACCTTGAAAATCTTAATATTTTAGATCTAAAGAACAGCACTGCAAAATATCTTCCTGAAAACTTTGGCAACCTCCAAAAACTAGAACACCTCAATCTAGAGAACTGTAAAAACCTGGTGAAGCTCCCACATTCAATTGGTAATATTAAAATGTTTTGGGGTATCACTTTAAGCGGATGCAGTCGATTAACCGCCCTTCCAAGTAGTATGAATAAAGTACATATAGGAGCTTTAGATTTAGATCTTTGTTATAATCTGAGGAGTGTTCCCAAGGGAATGATGGTAGGGGCAATTACTGCAAGGGAGACAAAATGGAAATCGATTCCTTCAGGTATATTTTACAGTACTTGCCATAATTTAGATGTCACCGACCACCAAATTACTGACATTACAGGAATCGGTAACATGTATAATCTTAATATTTTGAATTTATCACGAGGGAACATCAAAAAGATTCCAGACGATATTGGTCGTTTAAAAGAACTTTCTATGCTTATCATAGAGCATAACGATATAAAGGTTATTCCTAGGGTATTAGATAATTGTCCAAAATTGAAGTCGGTGAGGCTGTATGGGAATCCGGTGTATGATATGAAGGAGTTGGAGGTGTTGAATTAATAAGTAATACAGCATACTCATTATAGGTTAATTTTCAGTAGTAATCAGTAGATATAACAAATCCAACAAGGCATATGTTATTGTAGGATTTTTTGGTTATAAGTTACAAACTTATACTATTTATATGTTCTGAGTGACGCCTATCGGCTTAACACTCAGAACAGTGAAAGAAGCAATTCAGTAGCCTAATCTCTAGTATTATGAATGAATTGGAGGAAGGAGAAAACTACATGACTCCAATAAATTTAAGTGACTTTTCTAAAGGTCAAATACGACTTCTAAGTTGCATAAAATCTCATCTGATGAAAAATGTCGAAAGTTTAAGGTATCAACCACCAATCACCTCTTCAGAACTTTTTCAAACATACGGTAGTAACGATCCAAGGTTTATAGCAATCAGAGATAAGATCTTAGGAGAAGAAAAGGCAAGCAGTCAATGGTCGACATATAAAAACACCAGAGGAGTTGATCGCTTTTCAGGAGAGAAAGATGAAAAAGCTTCTGAAATGAATGCCATTGCATTAAACTTTGGGAATAAAGTGAAAGATGCAGTGAAAGCGTATGCTCCAAAAGTTGAACATGCTCGTGATGCCAAGTGGTCCGAATGTCTAATAGATGATCTTTCACCACAGCAAGCTGATTTGTATTTAGGGAAAATCAAAGATATTGTTACTTTTTTGCAGAGGACAGAAAAACTAGAAAGTAAAGGTATTTAATTAACTCCTGACGAAGATAATAACCTATCAGAGTTTATGAAAAGTCTTTTACTAAAGAAAAAGATTAAATCTGATAAATACTTATCAAAATTTGAGAAAGATGTTTTATATCCATTAATGTTAGAAAATATAGTTTATGGGAAACAAGTATATAAACCTTATTAGTACAGTGCTGATGTTAATAGCATTTACAAAGTGTACAAATTATAAAACTATGAATGAAGAAAAAGTAATAAAACAATTATATAAAAAGTACTACCCTAATGAATCTAGTGTATCTAAAGTACGATACGACATGGATGATAATGAAGATTTTGTGACATCAGTAACAATAGAAAACGCCTCTAACCTCACAGAATTTCCTGAAGAGCTTTTAGCATTTAAAAAGATAGAGCAGATCACAATAAGAGACTGTAACATAGAAGAGATTCCAGAGTTTATTACAGCATTTGATTCATTAAAAATACTTACGGTAGCTGGCAATCCAGTCAAAGAAATTCCGGAGTTTATTGTGAATTGTAAAAATCTAAAACAATTAGATGTTGAAAATACTGAAGTAAGTGTTTTACCTGATTTCTTGGAAGAACTAGATTTGATAGGTCTCCATTTAAAAGGTTCTAAAATAACAGGTTTTCCAACAGTCTTATACAAATTTAAAGATTTGAGAATTTTAACTATATCAAATAATGAACTCCCTTCAGATATTGGATCTTTTAAATTAACCGTTCTTTATGCAGAATTGAAGAGCTTTAAATATATAGATCAACTTGAAAATCTTGCTATACTTGACCTATCAAACAGCACTGCAAAATATCTTCCTGAAAACTTCGGCAACCTTCAAAAATTGGAGCAGCTTAATCTTGAAAATTGTAAAAACCTTGTAAAGCTCCCCAATTCAATTGGCAATATTAAAAGGTTTTGGGGATTGGGTTTAAGTGGATGTAGTCGATTAACCGCTCTTCCAAGTAGTATGAACAAAATAGATATTGGAGCATTACATTTAAGTCGCTGTTATAATTTAAAAAGTGTTCCTAAAGGAATGTTAGTGGGAGGAATAACCGCAAGGGAAACAAAATGGAAAGCGATGCCTTCCGGTATATTTTACAGTACTTGCCATAATTTAGATGTCACCGACCATCAAATCACCGACATTACAGGAATCGGTAATATGTATAATCTTAATTTTTTGAATTTATCACGAGGGAACATCAAAAAGATTCCAGACGATATTGGTCGTTTAAAAGAACTTTCTATGCTTATCATGGAGCATAACGATATAAAGGTTATTCCTAGAGCATTAGATAATTGTCCAAAATTGAAGTCGGTGAGGTTGTATGGGAATCCGGTGTATGATATGAAGGAATTGGAGGTGTTGAATTAATAAGTAATACAGCATACTCATCTTAGATTAGAATCTTCTCCATTAATTTTCACTAAAGCTTCATCGACCTCAACCAAAACAGAATCTCCATTTTCTAAACGATATAAATTTAATCCCAATGTGGTTCCATTACTGTCAGCATCAACAAAAATAGTATTTATACTAAACTCGTTTGTTTCTTGAGAATTACTACAATAAAAATCCTTAAACTGACTATCTAAAATTGATTTTTGAGTAACTTCAAATCGCACAGTATCTTCTGAAATACCACTGTTTTCGTCATATGCTTTTACTCTAAGATCAACCGTTCTAGTATCGTTATCGTTAGTGAAATCTCCATCTCTCCACATGTTGATTGGAGAAATAATATTGTCTATTTCTGTAGTAGGCCAATATTCAAAAACATTCACTTTAGCATTGTCATCAATATTTGTGTTCAAACCGAAGTTTTTAGCTGAATATCCGAATAAATACCAATCATTTTCTAATTCAACATCTGCTACATCAGATAGATAAATACTTCTTTTCGGAACATTTATACTTTGATCTGAAGTATTATACGTTCTATAAGCGAGTACTAATTCTCCCAAATATGGATTACTTATATTATCTGTAATCGCACTATAAGGAATCTCGATATAAACTTTATCAGTATTATTTAAATTTTCATCTTCATATCTAAATAACAATGTACCATATTCATCATTTTCATAGACCTCTAATACATTTGCTCTAAAATTCTCCTCATTACTTAACACCTCAACAATTAAATTATCTGTTGGACCAGGTATTTGTACGAGCCATTTTGAGAAAGGATTATGAGGATAAGCGACATTGAAATTTGCTGGAATATCAAATCTAATTTCTGGCCCTAGGATATTTTTTTCTTCAACAATATTGCCTGATCCATCTTCGATAATTAAATCGTAGTTCAGTCTAGACCCACTTTGAAATTTTGTGTCGTCGATGGTTATTTTAAAAGTTAATATATTATCACTTACACTAACTACTGTTGTACTCACATTGCCATCAGATTCATCAACACCAAGTACTCTAATTTGAATATTATCTTTTAATGAAGAAGCTATATAGGGGGCTGTTATAGTTACATCTCCATTTTTTAATTCTCCATTAAGATCTACAGGAATTTCATTTTGCTTATATTCAATAGATTCTATCGTTATTGAAGGATCAAAAGAGGAGAAATAATAATTTTCAGAAGAAGATGATAAATCTAACCTCCCACTTGAGTTATTTGCAATATCTTTTGCTTCAATTCCTACAATAGTAAAATAAGTTGGATACTTATTTGGATTAGACAACCCTTCGTTCGGGTTAAATTTGAAAGTAAGCTGATTTAAATTACTATTATCTTTGGTGAAGTTATCTAAAGCAATAGATAGTTCTTGTTCATTAGTATTTGATCCATCTACAATTACTCTCTTAACTTTAAGACTTGTTTCGTTTTTATTTAAATCAAATTCGTTCAAATTCAACGTTACAATTGCTTCCGAATCAGATTGCAACCAAGTTAAGTCTTCTGTACTCCATTCTGGAGATAATACTTCAGTATTTGAAACAAGTAGGGCTGGATTTGCTGGTAAGCTTGGCTTCGTGTTATCTATAACATGATAATCCGTCCAAGTGGCATTTAATCTTGGATCAGAAGTATTATATAGGTTAACAAAAGATTTAATTACTTCTCCCTCATTGAATAGATTTAGAATATCTGTATCCAAGGTTAAGATAATTCTATTATTATCTGTATTAATATTAACCTCACTATCTGTTGGATACAAGACCTTTTTTACTTCATTAGCTTCATTAAATAAAACTATCTCTGAAAAATTTTCATGAATAACTTGTTCTTGCCCATCAACACCGTCTTCAAAAGCAAACTTATATTTTAGTTGAGAACCTTGTTTAAGATAATTATTAGTTTTTTGATGATGTACACTCGCTATGTAAAAATCATTTTCTGTAAGTGTGATTATTGGATTCCTTTGGCTTTGTCCATCAGGTACTTGTGCATACCCTAAATTTCCAGCTAAATCCGTATGTTCGATATACATATCTAGATTTTTATAACCCCTAAAGAAACTGCCATCAGAATTTGGTGCTCCAAAAGTTAAAGTGTAATGATTATTATCACTATCAAATTCAAGATCTCCTATTTGAGGTAAACTAAATATACCTACAGAACTATTACTAAATACTAATTCGTGTTCTTGACCCATATCAATTGTAGGGTCGTCAATGTTTACTGAAATAATTACCTCTGTTGCTGATTTGGCAACTTTCATATCTGATAAAGATACTATCGGTTGTGTAAAATCAAAGAATACGTCAATTTTTTTTTCGTCTGTTAATGTATAATTTAATTGTTTAGTTGTTGTTCTATATTCACCAAGAATTAAATCCCATTCATATGTTATTTCATCGTAAGTTATTTCTAAATCTATTGAATTAATAGTTTCGTCAGAAATCTTTGATGTAAACTTAGATTTTGGAATAGTTATCTCAGTTGGTTTATTAACCGAATTATAATTATCCTTAGTTAAGATTAATTCATTACCATTGAAATATATTTTTGAAGTATTATAATCATATTCAATATATTTTAGATCACCTACTTCCCCTTCATTTTGATGTTCTACACCAGTAAGTGTAAATTTAATATTTTGTTCATTTACCGAAAAAATCAAATAATCTTCATCACCAATAGTTATGGTATTAAAATTATTATTTTTTAAAACTATAGAGCCAATTTCTCGGTCATAATTATTTCCTAAAGAAAAATTCAAAAAACAAAAAGTACTAATAAACTATATCACGGTTTATTTTGCATAAGTTCTAAACTTGACTCTTAAATTATGTAATCCTACACCTATTTTCATTAAAATGTCATGGATATTAGATATTTTGAGACGTGTCTTTTGATTTAATATTTTGAGTCTTTTCACTCCAGAAAAGGCATGTTCAACTCTAATTCTCAAGCTTGATATTCCCTTATTTATCTGTGTTTGTAAATAAGATAATTTTTTATTCTTAGAGTTTTTATATGGCATGATAATATTTTCACTATTCTTGTCTGCACCTAAAAAACCTAAATCAACAAGAATATTAATGGAAGATTCTTTAATCACCAGATCATCCCATATACTTTTATCATGAACACTTCCTTCATAAGTGTTGCTAATGAAGTGAATAAAACCCGTATGATCTGAAAAAGCTAAATTCTTAACTGTATGCATCTTCTTTTTTCCACTGTAATATTCTTTTTGAACATCATAATCTATACTTCTAGCAACTTGTCTTTCAGTGACATCACATAATATATAATCTAAATTTTCAGGAATATCAAAAGAATCAATCGCATGAAAAGTTAAAGAACATTTTTTTAAAGAATTCAATAAAACAGGTAACAGAAATGCGATCCATTCACTTACTTTTGATTGACTCATATTAAAATGTGATCCCATAAAACGTTGACTTGGATGCTCTTTTAAGTAAATCAAAATAAATTCTAGTTTAATTGAACTACCGTATAAACTTGATAGTTTTGATTCATTAAATTTCGGATATGACCTTCTTTTCCCCTTCAAAGTGAAGTGTAATATCTTATCTTCAACTTGTTTGGAAAATTCTGTCAATAAAAAATCAAACTCTGCTTGAGTTAATGAGGTTAATGGATTAAGTTTGTTCAAGATGGCTTAGTTGTAATAGGTTTGTTTTGATTGGCGTCTTACAAAACTAATACATTAAGCCATTTTTAATTCATATAATATTAACCGTGATAAAGTCTAATAATAAAGAATATAGAAAGTTTCATAATTGTTCAATTAATTATTACATGTTTCTATAATATCTTTCAAATGGTTACCATCAAAAAGAATATCGTTATCCAATAGAATACCAGTTTTACAAACTCCCTCTTTGATATCCAGATAATTACTAATGTCACCTAAAACAACATCCCCTGAAGGATGAACCCAAATGTACTCTTTACTCTTTGAAGTTATTACATTATCAAATCTCACGTTAGATAATGTAAGTTTAGAATTATAATATTCGGTCACAGAAAAATCAATTGGGCTATGAGTAAAATAATTACTTATCAACATTTTAAAATTGCAATTCTTCAATATTGTTGATATTCCTCTAATCCTCATAAAAGAGTATCCTTTCTCTTTATCATAAATAAAATTACAATTTTCAATTTCAAGTGGTATAGAATAATTTGTTATACCATCTGTTACACCACCAATAATATTTTCACTATCATCAAAACCATAAAAATTGCAATTCTTAATTTTAATCCCACCTGATACAAAGGCAACCAATGTTTCTTTAAAAGAAAAACCATCTATGATTAAATTATCACTACTTAAAGACCTAGCAATAACTTGATTAGCTGCTATAAAAGTTGAAGAATTTCCTTCTATATCCCTCTCCTCAATTTTCTCAATTTTTCCTCCTGAATAAGAACCAATTATAAAAATATTCTTCTCAAATGTTAGCGTTTCTTCATACTCTCCTTTTTTAAATAAAATTTCAACAGTTGCTCCATTATTGATTTCAGAAAGTGTATTTGCTGCATCTGCAGCATCTTGAGGTTTAGTAAACGCATTCTCCCAGCTACTACCATCTCCAGTTCCAGTCGCCGCAACATCAACAAATACACCACCATGTAAATCATCTAATGTTTTCACCTCAGTCGCTACTTCCTCTGATTCTTCTGAAACAACTTTTACAGCTGCTTTTACATTGTAAGCTACACCAATATCTAAACCGTGTCCTACCGCTACTAAAGTAGTTTCATCTTTCATTTCTGCATCCATCCAAGTGTATGCATCGTCAGCATCAGTTGCTTTTTTGTAGTAGAAACCTAGTGCAAGATCGTCGTTAGGGTCGATATCAGAAGTGAATGTTCCTTCCATGTATAAACCACCTTGATTATTGCTTACATCTTTAGTGCTAACGGAAAAGGTATACGTTTCGAAGTCTTCTTCTGATTCTGAAAGTAGTTCATCACCGTACTTCACTGTTACTTTCGAAGAGTAGTTTGTTGCCATGTCTAAGCCAGGAACCACAATTTCTAATTCTTCTACATCTGAATCGTATTCATTGGTTACTGTTTTTACGACAGTCTCTCCTGAAAGTACTTCTGTAACAATGGCAATTTTGGTATTTTCTAAAATTCCTTCTAAAGCACCGTTTATTCTGAATGAAGTAAATCCTCCATCAGCAGCAAAATTTGTTTTTACTTCTTGAGTACTCACTTTCTTTTTTCCTGTAGTGACTACGTCTTCTCCGCGTATCACAGAAAAATCGAATTGGTATTCTTTTCCAGAAGTCAGTTGATCAACTTCTAAAGTATACTCCTGATTTTGTAAATCAGTAAATGTCTTTTCTGAAACCACTTCTTCTCCATCGTATAAAACGAACTTTGCAGAAGCCTCTAATGAATCTTCATAATTGGCAATACTACCTATTAACTCCAAAGAGGTATAACCTATCGTTGGATCTGAAGCAGATACTGTTACGCCGTCCATCCCATTTACAGGATCATCACCACCGTTAATTTCTTCTTCTGACTTATCGCATGATGTTGTCAGTAATAACAAGTAACCTAGTATGGCAACTAGCGTAGTTAGTTTGTTTTTCATCTTTGTAAAAATATATTTCAGTTTTAGCGAATCGATTGAGTACTTAACGGTATTTAAAAAATTAATGTCGTATTACGAAAAAAAGTATTTTGGTTTTATTTCGCAGTTCGAATGTAATATTTAATCAAATTATTAAAAAAATACAGACCATAATTTTTAATATTTCATCTCATTTTATTTGTAGTTCACAATAGAATCTACAAATAGTTCAATTTTAATATATTTTTGATATTTGATTTTCAACTCAGTACAACAGGGTGAAATTTAAACAAGCTATAACGTTATTAGCATCCATGACACTTATAGAATAAGGTAATATTGTATAATTTTTCATTAACATGTAAGTATTGTGATGTAAATTCTTGTAATAGTGATGTATTGTAGAAGGGGGTGTTCATTTATTTTCAAATAGCATTGGAAATTTAATAGACATATAGGAAGTGCGAGGGATTGAAATCCCACCTTGAGAATAGAAGTTGATGGAAAGGCTATAATAAGTAAGTTAAACAGATTAGTAAATCATTTAAAATGTATTATTTCTTATCTTTACGAAAAGAATAAAATTGCATGAGAAAATTTCCGATTGGTTTATCAAATTTTAAAAGAGTAATACAGGACAATTACTATTATATCGATAAATCCCTATTTATTGAAGATGTAATTGAGAGTAATGCCATATCTATACTTATCCCACGTCCTAGACGTTTTGGCAAGACATTAAATATGTCGATGCTTCATGCATTCTTTGATGTAAAAAAGGAAAAAGAAAATAAATCTCTTTTTGAGAAACTAAAAATTAGGCAATCAGAAGCCTGGAAACATCAGGGGAAATATCCTGTTATTTATCTGTCCTTTAAAGACGTAAAAGAAAACAGTTTCAATGATGCTATCAAAAATATACATCATCTTTGTTTAGATTGGCTAAAAGAAAATGAATTCATATTTAATTCCGAAAAGCTTGGACAGTTTGATAAGCAATTCTTAAATAACCTTATTAAAAGCGATTGGAATAGTGTTAGTTTGAGTAGCTTTTTAAAAACTATATCCTCTATTCTTTATAATATATATGATCAAAAAGTAGTCATCTTAATCGATGAATACGATTCTTGTATTATCAAATCGTGGGAAGCAGGTTATTACCAAGATATGATCTCTTTTATGAGAGGCTTTCTTTCTGGGGGTTTTAAAGACAATGACTACCTTTATAAAGGTGTTATCACGGGTATTCTTCGCGTAGCTAAAGAAAGTATATTCTCGGGATTGAATAACCTTGTGGTAAGTACTGTTTTAGAAAACCAAAGTGCAGATAAATTTGGCTTGACGGAAGATGAAGTTAAAAATTTACTTCAAGAGGTAAATATCAGTGCCGCTTTCGATGATATAAAAAAATGGTACAACGGTTATAAAATTGGTCAACACACCGGTATGTATAACCCTTGGTCAATTTTAAACTTTGTCGACAAGCATGATGAAGGCTTTAAACCCTATTGGGTAAATACTTCTGCCAACGAATTGATAGAAGTTTTGCTTACTAATGCCAATGCTGATCTGGAAAAAAAGCTAACAGGTTTTATCGATGGACAAGTGATGGAATGTGAGATTGATGAAACTACTATTTTTCAAGATTTGGATAATGGTAAGGAAAAAACAGTTTTGGGCTTACTTCTTTTCAACGGTTACTTAACCACTGAATATACAAATAGAATTGAGGATCGAGTTTTGTATGGATTAAAAATCCCTAATGTGGAAGTGAATTCTGTATACAAACAGATGCTAGAACGCTTACTTTCTAAATCCACTGAGGTAAGTGAAAGTACAATTCTATCTGCACTACTTGAACAAGATGCTAAAGAATTTGAATATGCACTATCGGAATATATGCTCACTTCTTTTAGTTTCCATGATGTACAACATAAAGGTTCTCTTCCTGAGAAAGTTTATCACGCTTTTATTTTAGGATTAATGGCACATTTGTCCACAAGATTTATTGTAAAATCAAATCCAGAAACTGGACTAGGAAGAGCAGATTTAATGATATACCCTAAAGATAACAACGACCCTAGAGGTTGGGTATTAGAGTTTAAAAAATTAAAAAGAAGTTCTCCTCCTATAAATGAATTAGCTCAAGAAGCAATGCAACAAATTCATTCATCAAAGTATATTACTACTCTGAAAGAAAATAACAAAACCGAACTTATGTTGGTGGGTGTTGCTTTTGATGGGAAAGAAGTGAGTTGTGTGACTGAGTTGGTTTCTTGATTGTTATTTGATAATCAACTGATATAAAAAAATCCCACAAGGCATATGATCTTGTGGGATTTTGTGGTTATAAGTTTAAAACTTATACTATTTGGTAGTTCTGAGTGACGCTAAAGATTAACACTCAGAACAGTGACAATTTATTTAGTCAATAACCACTCTACGAACTGTCGTTTGATTAATTCTTAAAATATAAAGCCCTTTTGGTAAGCTATTTACCTCAAGTTCATTAGATTTTAAAGACTGAATCAATTTCCCTTGCAAAGTGTACAATTCTAGCTGTGGAACCTCAAGTAGTCCTTTGATTTTGATCACTTGAGATGCTGGATTAGGATACACTGTGATTTCATTTAATTCCTCTTCTAAATCTATTCTTCTAGCATTACTACTTCCTCCTAAATCATCATTTAAAGATGGACTACCCAATAACCAAAAATCTGAATTCGTTTCTTGTAACCATAAATTCTTGATAATTGGATTCTCTTGTAGTCGAGTATCACCCCAATACCCTTCATTATAAGGTTCTGCCCATTTTGCTTGTTCGTTCCAATTGGCATTGATGTAGGTGACTCCTCTAATTACGTCTTCATTATCATGAATATAGTTTAGGAAAGGTGTAAACCATCTATCCCATGCTTCTTGTCCCTCTAAATTATCAAACCATGTTCCAGGAGTAAATTGTGATTCAGCTGAAGTAAGTCCCTCTGTAAATAATGTTTTTGCTCCCTCGTATGCATAACCTGTCGATGCTCTAGACACTTTTGATGGAGTAGTATCATATTCTGAAATTTCTAGATCATATCCTTGTGGTGCAGCTTCACAAATCATCACAGGTTTGTTGTGAGATCTGGCAAAAGCTAACATTTCATCGGCTAAATCATCTTGATTAGGAAGATTAGGAACGTCGCTAAAACCAAAATAATTATCGGCTTCAGAAGGTGAGATAAACCAAGATATACCACACCAATCTACGTAATCATCACCTGGGTACCATCCAGAGATGTCTTCCCTTGCAGCAGCTAAATTTCCATCATAACCAAAATATCCATCCAAAACATCGTCTACTGGCGAGGTTGACGCTTGCCAAACATAAGCAACATTATTTACCCCTCTAGCATCCATACCATCGACAATATGTTGCCAAGCAGCAATGTATTCGCTTTGTTTATGATATCCACATGGATACGTTCCTCCAGCATTTTCTTGGGAGTTCCAACGTCCATCAAACTCGTATCCAATTCTAAGGTAGATTTTCTTTTCTGGGAAACTGTTACAGAATAAAGCCAATTTATCGATATTCGCTTCGTATTGTCCGTTTGCGATGCCCAATAAACCACCCTGATTCCAGTTTTCTGTAATCGACATGGCTAAAACTAAAGCCGATTGATCCCAACCTAATGCTGTACTTGATGCATTTAATGGCCCTGATCCCCAATCAGTATCCACACCTGTAAAGTTACCAGCATTATCCATTCCAGTGGCTCCATAATTAATTCCATAATTGTCAATAGTTAACATGTAAAAAGCAATGTAGGCTACAGCTGCTGCTGGTTCTGGCATATTGCCATTTCTATACCCAGACATTGCCGCTAAATCTTGTCCAATGGCCAATAATGTTTTTTCATTTTGAGGTGTGAATTTGCCTTCAATTTTTGTCGTTCCAACAGGTGGTTCCACTACTGTTTCATCTTGAGTAGTCCCTATTACCTCAGTACCTAAATCGCTTACCCCATCGTTATTTACTGCTCTAACAGCGACATAATAAGAAGTATTTGAAGTAAGATTAGTGATTGTTGATGAGTTCGTACTCACTGAAATACTATCCGAATACACTCCAGACTGATTACCATATAAAACAGTATAAGAAGTGGCCTCTGTTACTTCCGACCAACTAATTGATAAACTTGTTGTTGTGGATGAACTCACTAAAATATTTTGAGGAATTGAAGGAGGGTTTGCGGTTACAGGAGGTTCAACTGGAGGATTTTCACCACCGCATCCAGTAGTTAGAATTTGATATAAATTAGGATCAGCATGTTGATACTTTCCATTGTTCATTTCGTTATTCCATTGGGTAGCAATGTATGCATTTCTTTGCACCCTTGTATCTCCCCAATATCCGTTACCAGCATCCGGCCATTTCCATTGTTCCTGAGATTGCCAATCGGCATTGATATAAGAAATTGCTCTTACTACATCTGCATTTCCTTCTACAAAAGGAAGTAACTGATCTGCAAAATACTGATTCCACATCTGCTCTCCAGTCATTGGTGTTTTGTTCCCTGGATTGTCGTAAGTGGTAAATGTATTTTCATCAAAATCATAATATTGAGCAGAAACTTCTGCCATCATCACTGGCTTGTTTTTAGTACGTGCAATATCTAATAACGTCTGTAAGTTTGGTCCATTAAATCCTTCATCATAAAAGAAGAAAGATAAACCAACATAATCTACATAGGCATCACCAGGGTACCATGCTTCAATTGGATTACCATTATAGGTAAATCCGTAAGCAGCCGATTGCCACACATAAGCTACATTTTCTACACCTGCAGCATTTAATCGATCTACCAAATATTTATAGGCATTAATGTATTTTTGTGGATCGTAATGGTTCCATTGACCATCAAATTCATACCCTACTCTTAAGAATATTGGGGTGTTGCTATTTCTATTCGCGAAGTTGGCAAATTTATCAATAGATGCATCGTATAAACCATTTACTACATCCGTTAAGCCATTAGGATGATCCTCTCCTACACCATCATTATCTTCTACCATATATAATCCAATAGCAACGGCTGCACCAGGGTATTTATCAATACCACATTGGATACACATATCTCCACTACCGTAGTTGTTTACCGATTCCAAGCCAGCAAAATCATATATATTAGTATAGTTAGTAAAGCCTCCAATAGAAGGGAAAAGACCACTTGATGTGTACTCATCTACTGAGTTGTTATCCTGACCAAGGAACATCAAAATTTTACCATTTTTAGGCGTGAATTTTCCGCTTACTTTTCCTTGCTCATCAATTGTTCCACTACAACTTGATCTGATTTTAGTAATTGGATTGGACGATTTAGAGGCATCCTCATTGCTTACCGTTAAAATATACTGATAGGTGATGTCTTCTAATGGATTGGATTCTTCATAGTTATTACCCGTCACCTCAAAAGAAGTATTCGATAATTCTGTTCCATTATCTTTAGTAATTACATTCAAAGTATATACATCGGCATTCACCACAGTATTCCATTGTAAGGTCCATGCATTTTGTGTCGTATTTGATGTAAAATTGATAGTACCCAATTCGTTTGTTGGTGGTGGCAATTGATCATCCAAAGTGGTTACCGAAACAACATTACTTTGATCAGAAATTAAACTTCCATTTTCTGCCACAACATAATATTGATACGTTTGATTTGGCTGTAAAGAGTTATCAGAATAAGTAGTGACATTTGCACCTAAAGTAGCAGTTGGAGTATTATCTCTATAGATCACAAATTGTTGTTCATCAGCACTATTATCTACCCAATTCAGAATAACCGAATTGGTTGTAATTTCTGATGCATTTAAACTACTCGGAGCATTTGGAGCCGTTTCTTCTGGAGGTGGTGTTTCTGTACAACCACCGGATTGTGCTTGAGTAGCATCTTCCCAACATCTTCCACATGCCTCATAAGGATGTGAAGGCGGACAGTTTTGTGCAAATAATACATTGCTGGAAATCATCATCAAAGTGATGATAAATGATAGTTTTCGTTTCATACTTTATTTAGTTTAACCTATTCACAACTGGTGAATTCTTATTTATTACTTGAGGCAATACTAGAGTATGAAACTGGGAAAAAAGAATTCTTGGGTACTTCAAAAACTTTCTAGAAATCTTGATAAACCACGAGTTAATGAAGTATTTTAGAAGATTATTCTTAGAAATATGCACGGAAATAAAGATTATTTTTCCATGGATAATCTATTTTTGAGACTCAAAAATTTTGGATTTTATAATTGTTAGACGTACATCAAAAGTAGTCGTTTGATGTAGTCATTTGTTTAAAAAATTCATCTGACGTAGTCAAATTACTCCAAAACAAACTCAACTGTTAAGGAATCTATGGTATCAGATAATGCTTGATATACTTCCTCTTTTAGTGCCCTGAATCGATCTACTTTTATTGTTCCTGCTTCTACATTTACATAGACTAATACTAAGAAACTACTTCCCATTTTAGAAATAAATATTTCTGTATTATCAAATTCTTTGCTAACTAAAGAGGTTACTTTTTCTTCAATTTCGTTTCTTAATTCTTTGTCCTGAAGCACTCCTCCACCCAATTCAACAAAAGCATCTTTTATGATATCAAAAGGAGATTTGATCATCATTAAACACATGGCTAAAACGACTATGGAATCTCCTGTATATCTTAAAAATCCGAAGAATGAGTTTTCGTTGATAAAAGAAAATGACACCAAGGCTACACCCGAGAATAAAGAAAGAAATCCGTCCAATTTTAAAGAGGCCACTTCCACTCTCAAAATATCACTTTGATTATTCATCGATTTATTCTTAGCATTAGCATAATAAGCCATTCCAAAACAGAGAATTACCATGGCAATAATATAATATACTATTGGACCAGTTTTTACTAACGGAATTTCCTCTCCTTGGAAATAATTGATGATTTTTAGAGAATTCTGAAAGGAAGCACTCAAAATAACACCCAATATCAAAAAGCCTTTAAATAATACGAAAAAGGCCTCGTAAGAGTATTTACCAAATGGAAATGTCGCCGTTTTTTGATGCTTCGCTCTAGAAATAAATTCAGCTGCAATCGTTACTAAAACCGCGATAAAAGAAAAGTTACCGTCCAAAAGCATGGCTTCTGAACCTGTAATATCAAAAGTAATCCATCCTCCAATAGCCATCAAAAGGTTGATGAAGGCACCGATTCTTAATGTTGTTATTTCTATTTTCTGAAAATGATTCATAGTCTCTAATTAGTATTCAATATCAAAAGGGAAATCTCTGTATTGAACCCCTAACCTTCGATAACTTTTTCAGATTGTTCTTCTTCTATGGCTCCTGATTTCTTTGTGTAACGATTAAATAATATCAACAGTATTAATGAAGCGGCTACACCTATCCCTAATGATAAATTATAATCCAATCCGAATCCTTCAGGACTAACAAAAATAAAAGTAACGACTACTACAGTCATAAACATTGCAGGTACGAGCACCAATAAAACACTCTTGGCTTGTTGGTGCAGATAAACAACGATGGTCCATAAAACAATAGTTGCCAAAACTTGATTGGACCAACCAAAGTACCTCCAAATAATTTGAAAATTAATTTGTGTAAGTAATAAAGCGACGATGAAAATTGGAATAGTGACTATAATCCTACTTTTGATTGTATCTTGTTTATAGTTAAAGGCATCGGCCACCATAATTCTCACACTTCTGAAAGCCGTATCTCCTGAAGTGATTGGGGCTGCAACTACACCAAAAATGGCTAAGACACCACCTACTCTTCCCAACATTGTGTTACAAATGATATTCACTACCCATGCGGCATTATGTCCTTCTTCAGCCATAGTTTCACCTAACTGACTCACCCCTCCAAAAAAGGCCATGGCTGCTGCAGCCCATATCAATGCTACAATTCCTTCTGTAATCATTGCTCCAAAGAAGATCACTTTTCCTTCTTTCTCATTCGACATACATCTAGCCATTAAAGGTGATTGAGTGGAATGGAAACCAGAAATTGCTCCGCAAGCAATGGTGATAAATAACATTGGGAAAACCGGAAATTTTTCAGGTGATGTGTGCATATTAGTGAAACTACCCGTCGTTAATTCAGGGATTTCATACGTTCCCATCAATAAATTGATGAGTAACCCCACTGCCATAATTATTAATGATATTCCGAAAACAGGATATATTTTCCCTATCAGTTTATCGATAGGGATCATGGTTGCTAATATGTAATACAAAAATATAACAGCTAAAAGAATGGGTATTTCTATATCTACTAATCCATTTAAGATAGTTGCTGGACCTTTCACAAAAACAACTCCTACAAGAATAAGCAAGACGACAGAAAAGATTCTCATGAATTGTTTCATTCCTAAACCGAGGTATTTGCCTACAATTTCTGGAATACTCGCTCCATCATGACGGATGGATAGCATCCCTGAAAAATAATCGTGTACTGCTCCAGCGAATATACAGCCGAAAACAATCCATAAAAAAGCGACTGGTCCCCAAAGTGCACCAGATATTGCTCCAAAGATAGGTCCTAAACCCGCTATATTTAAAAATTGGATCAAGAAGATTTTCCATCTTTTTAATGGAACATAATCTACACCGTCTTGTTTTGTAATGGCTGGAGTTGGTCTGTTTTCGTCTGCTCCAAAATGTTTTTCAACAAAGTTTCCGTAAATAAAATAAGCACCCACTAAAAGTGCTATGCAAGTTAAAAAAGTGATCATGTGATGTTGTAATTGTCAATAGCTGGGTGAAGATAATTATAAAAGAGTAGCATTAATAGTGTCTCATAAATTATTTACGCTCAGATACATTTCAAGTCTCAAAATGACTTAAAATGTATTTCCCAACGTCTTGAATTCCTATCTAATTCGAATAGGTATGTACACTATTCAACCCTGAACTCATATAATTTAAACCAAACCAACAGATGAGTAATAAAATAAATGAACCACTTAAAACAAGGGTATGAAATGTCTTCTGTTTAGGTAAATAATGTCTTATGTGGATATAACCCAAATAAGCTAACCAAGTGATTAAAGCCCATGTTTCTTTAGGATCCCATGTCCAATAATGTCCCCAAGCTTCTTTTGCCCATAAACCACCAAATATTAAACCTAGGGATAAAAACCCGAAACCTATATATACATAATTATCGGCCATATATAGCACATTAATTTCCTTGTGTTGGACATACTTTTGGAAGATTCCTTTAAGCCCAATTAATGCTGATCCACCTAATAGTGCATAAGAAAATATATAGACAATAACATGAGGTACAAACCATGGACTTTGCAATGCAGGCATTAAGGCTTTCTGGTAATTTTCGGGATGCATTACATTGATCATCAAGAAGACGATTCCCATTATTAAACTATAAATAATAATCCAAGCGTACCGCCATCTGTAATAAGCAATTAATCCAATGATTGGCATAAACAAACTGTACCATAACCTTGTCTCACCTAAAGTACGAAGTGGTGGCCTATCTAATTCCATCCATAAGCTGATAATGAAATAAGCCATTCCTAATACTCCAATTATAGTAATCGATGAAGCATATTTCTTATACCCCTTTGTAAGATAAAGTCCGCTACTTAGAGTCCATAAAAGAACACAAATTATACTGATATATATAAACTGATCCCACATATGTTTATTGCTTAATTATTTTTTGATCCTTTCCCTTCCATATCAAATAAAATGCACCTAAGATCATTAAAAATAGGCCGAAGTAGACAATGGGTAACCAAGGGTCTTTTACTATCTCAACAATTGAATAATTGGACCATTTCCCTAATTTATCATTGTAGCTAAATTGGTAAACTTCCCACCCTTTTATAGATAAAGGATGATTGACATCCACTTCCATAATTTCTGGATCTCCATTATCGGTATACACCTTTAACTCTGAGGCAAATCTTTTTGGTTCAGGAGGTAATAACGCCAAAGCATATTGATTATTTAAGTCTAATGTCTGAACATTTTGATATTTATTTTTTGCACCTATCCAACCTTCTTTAATCGCTCCATCAATGATCACTTTTACATAAGATGCTGTAGTAGAACCTATCTCATTAGAAGTTAAATACACATTATCTTCACCTTTAAAAGCTTCAGGTAGATATTGAGTTACTTGAATATTAAAGTTTAAAATCTTTTGATGATTACCTGTTTTTGCTTCAAAAAAATTATCAGCTGATGGAATGAATTCACCTTTCTGCTTATCAAATAATGCGATATTCGATGGAAACACCTCCATTTTGAATTTCTGTAATTCAAATGCAAATGGTAATTCTATGGTTTCATCATTTTGATTTTGAGCCGTAAAGACCACTTCACTGTAAGGTAAATACATTTTTAGTCGTTGCAAATCAGACGATCCTAAACCTCCAGCTAATAATGCCAACCAAAGTCCAAAATGATTCATCAGAAAACCAATATTCGATTTCTTAAATGGTATAGTTCTCTTTAATGTAACAAAGCCTAAAGCTGTTAAAAAGAAAAACATAACCAATAAAAAAGGAATACTTTGTGTGATTTGATGTAAACCTAGAAAGGTATAAACCTTATTGTTTGAGACCTCTGTTTGTGGAATAAACCCTAACAAAATAGTATAGAACAAAACAAAGAGTATCGATACAATTGATGCCGGAATACTACAAAACCAAACCACTACTTTTGACTTCCTGAATAACAAAAAGGAAATCAATAAAAGATTAAAGTAACCTAATCCAAAATACACATTAAATGGATATTTTATAGCAGTTAATGTGAGCCTTGGAAATAGATTCTGCAAAATTACTCCCAATAAAAGTAAGGCTATGTGAACCACCAAAGCCACTTTATAATTATAAAGCTGCTTCGGTGAAAGATTTAATAAATTTGACATATCAATTTAACTACACCCTCCCTGAATTTTAACTTTCTTCTTCACTCTAATCACAGGTTTCTGTTTCATTTTAAGTGCCAAAACTGGTAATTGTATTCTAGCTTTATCCCTAAATCGTTTATTAAATTGATCCTGCATACTTGGATTATCGGGTAATTCTTGAGGTGTCATTATAGTAATGTAGAAACTATTGGCACTACCCTCAAGTACATATACATTATGATAATTAAGTTTATTCATGATGTAATAAGCACTTTTTGCCTCGTCCATATTATCCGCATAAATTACAGTAATTTTTGATGGATCTTTAAACATTACCTCGTACTTTCTATCTTGAATAGAATCTAAGGCTATGTTAAACGATGTAGGAATATTTTGCTTTGCAAATAATGATTTATCTCTCAGATCGATCACATTAACGGTACTGTCTTTTTCTTGTTGTAAGAGTTTATATGCGAGTTTATCATGAGAATAGTATCTAAAATCTGTGTTCTCCAATACTTTATCAGATTGACTTTGATGTACTAATCTTTCTGATTTATCTGGAGTGAAATTCACCCATAAAGCAATTACCGAAAAGATGACACCGAAGCTTCCGTATGCCAACTTCAGTTTGTTTGATTTTAAGATTTTATCTTCTCTATCATTTACTTTATTTTCGATAAAATAGGTAGCAACAAATGCCATTAAGGCGACTAAAGTGAGAAGAACTGTGAATGTTTCTTTTGTAACACCAAGCACTTCATAAGCGGTTAAACCACCCAGATTATTTGATGAATAAATAGACTCATACAACGGAAAGAATTCTCCAAAAAGATAAATCCCAATGCCACCTCCCAATACAAAGACCATAGCATCAATCCTACCTACTGTTGCACCTACAATACTTGTGCCTGGACAAAACCCGCCAATAATAAAGCCTAATCCCATAATACCTCCACCGATAATGGCAGAGTAAAGAAAAGTAGGATTAATGTATATCAAACTAAGGTCTAACCACCCTAATTTGGCAAAAACCATTACACCTAACATGGCTGTAACACCTGCAGTAAAAAATACTCTAAGTACGGTAAAATCGTAACCGTAAAACAAACCTGCTAATTTTTTTGTCGATGAAAAGCCAGCCTGTTCTAATGCGAACCCAAAACCAAAACCTACCAATAAAGCGACTAATAAGTTAAGGTCTGTATTAATTATTTCTGGAACTAATGGAGCTATCATTATCGTATTATTTTATATCCAAAGTTTTCTAAAAGTATAAGCGAAAAGGTAGGCACCACCAAAAATGAAGAGCATGGTAAGAATACCGCCTGCAGACATTACCGACATACCACTTAAAGCTGCTCCACTGGTACATCCTCTTCCAAACTGAGAACCTATTCCAAACAAGGCTCCACCAACAAGCGCAGCTATTAATCTTGTTTTATTGGATATTTTTGGTCCTTTTTGAATTTCAAAACGCATTCTTCCTGCAGCAATACCGGAGAAAAGAGCTCCGAGAATGACACCCACGACTTCAAAAACCAACCACGATTTTAATGGTCCTCCATCTTCATGGGCTTTCGCATAATTTGCATAGTAAGGGACTTCTTGATAATGTGTTGGTGCCACATTAGAAACAGTTTCCATCACTACACTTTTAACAGCACCACTTGCTCCCAATCCTCTTCCGGTGAGATATATAGCACCCAATAATACTAATCCGAGTAGAATCCCAGCTAAATAGGGATTCATAAATTTATCTTTTTTCATAACCTATTTGCTTTAAACTTCTACTACTTCTTTTTTCTTTTCTTCTTCTACTTCGATTTCTTCATACCCTGTGATCATAGCTTTGATATTTTCAGTGACGGTATGTCCTGTAGTGGTCATATACACATGTACTATAACAAACTGAACCAAAAAATAAGCGCCTAGAGTGTGCCAAAAAGCGATACTATCTAAACTGAAAAATTCTATGGAATGTAGTTGTCCTCCATACATAAATCGGAACAACATATAAAGTAGCCCTGTGAAAACCATTAAAGGAATAAATATCAATTTTAAACCTAAATAAGTGATGACCTGCAAGGGGTTCATTTTCTTTCTCACTGTTTTTGTCACTGGATGAGGATGACCATGAAAAATACCATAAGTATAGTATTTCACCTGATCTACCAACTTATTTAAAGTGGGAATATATTGTTTCCATTCTCCTGTAGTGAAATGCCAGAAAATTGTAAAAACAATCAACACCATCAATGCAATAGAAGACCAATTATGAACATTGACTGCATTTTCGAATCCAAGAATTTTGTATGATCCATGAATCTCGAAGCCAGTAAACATCAATAAAGAAATCAAGGCCGCTTGTGCCCAATGCCAGAACCTTTCGAATGATTTGTATATATAAACTTGCTTTTTCATGGCATTTATTAATTAATTATTTTAAAGTAAACTCGTATAATTGCATGAGTGACAACTCCTAGAATTGATAAGAGTATAAGCCATTTCCCAGCTTGATCCAACCAATCTGTAGTATCCCTGCCCGGCATATAAAAGCCCGCTAGTTGAAACAATCTACCCTCTGATGCTCTTGTATGACACTCGACACAAGACATACTATTTTCTTTAGGAGATACCATGTGATTGATCGGCCAATACATTTCTGTTTTGGCAAAATCCACTTTCCCACTAAACGGCAATCCTAGCTTTTTCTGACCAATTCTTGAGGCTTCTACCCAATCAAAATCTGTCCAATACGCGCCTGAACCTTTTTCTGGATTAAAGGTATATGGTTGTATTAAAATCTTATTTTCTGGATCATAAGGTTGTACTGCTCGATGGACTTTAACCGGAATAATTTTTCCATCTGCATAACTACCGTGCAATGTATTTATCTGAATAGGTGATAACGTGTCTGCTTTATCACCAAATACGTAATGATCTGCTGTACCATTAAAGAAAATATATTCTGGTTTTACGTTTTTTTCCCAAGTAAATGATCCTTTGATCGATAAGTAATCATGATTCCCCATTTCATCTTCAGTATGATAAGGTTTACCATCTTTCAACTTACCGGCAGTTGACCAATCCCATGTCATCTTTGTTGCATTCTCTTTTGCATAAGTAGGAATATGACAAGTCTGACAAGCAATTTTTTTCGTATGACTATTTAATATGTCATTTTGATGTGCTATTGAAGTATGACAATCTTCACAAGTCGCTCTATTTTTATTCTCTGATGATAAAGAATACAATTTACCTTTAATGTTATGATTCTCTGCAACATGACAATCGGTGCAAGATAAATCGATACCATCCGAAGCCATATGTACATCTACCTCTCTAGAGCAATCCAATTGAGCCACTTCTAGGTCACCATGTTTTACATTATTACCTCCTCCAGAAAAGAAGTGGCAAGTGCCGCAATTTGCTTTTGAGGTATGTCCAACACTCTGAGCCACCAATTTTAAATCAACTTTATCATTAGGTTTGCCCCAACCTCCATTTTTAATATAATCGTCTACACCATTATGGCAAGCTAGGCAATCGACATTCTTTTCCGTCGCAAAAAACACTTCATTCTTTTCGTATCCATATCCAATATGACACTTAGCACAAGCTTGTTCATTACCGGTAGCACCAATACAAAAATTATTGATAATGTTTTTCTTTCCAAGGTAAGTAACTCCTCGACCTTCGATGTATTCTTCTCTTTCCCAATTCCAGTGGTTCGATTCCATGACTTCATGATGTCGTTCCTGATGACAAGAGATACAAGCGGTCGTTACATCCGTTGGATTGATAAAATCTTGTTGAAGAATTTCGAACTTACTGTGATCTACAATTTTCTTTTTTTTCTTGGAAAACTTTTGTTTCAATTCAACTAAGTTGGTGTTTGCTTTTGATGATTCCACATCAGACCAAAATACGTTAAATAATACAATAGCTAGAAAGTTAAAGAAAACAATAATTAGTATATTTTTTTTCATTTAGCTTACTGTTTTTTTGTTTCATTTCTTATTGTAAATTTACGCACTCAAGAAGCCCATTTTGTTGACTTTGATCAATGATTCCTAGATTTTAGTTAATGCTATGTTATTGATTTAGTGACACATGTGACAAATGTTACATTTTTATGGGAGTATACAATTCTAATTCTTTTCCTCCTCCTTTTACCCGTCTAAATCCGTGATATTCGAAGTTTTCCAGTTCCTGTTTTGCTGTATCTAAAAGTTGTTTTGTTACCACAATTTCCGAGTGAAAAAGATCGCAATACTGTTGAATTTTTGAGGTAACATTTATCGCTTCACCATGAAAACAAAGTTCTTTTTTTAACTGACCAATTGTGGTTGTCATCACCTTCCCACTATGCAATGCCATCTTAAATTGAGGAGCTATTCCATATTTATTCAAAAAATAAGGTGCACTCTTTTTGATGGTGTCTAAACATGCATTTGCACCATCTAGATAGGCATTTTTGTGTTTATCATTTACTTTCCAAGTAATCACCACCTCATCTCCTACATATTGGAAAATATCTCCATAATAATCATAGATCACACTAAATTTTTCGAAAACATCTTTAAGGAAATTACTGTATCGTTCTTCCCCTAATTGATTGGCTATTTGAGTTGAATTATTTAAATCAGCAAATAAGAATACTCTTTCTTCAGAGGTGGATGAACTGTATTTATCAAATAGCATTTTCTTAAGATGAAGTGGGCCTATCATTTCGTCTAATTCCAAAAAAGAATATTCGATAATTTTTAATGGAAATAAATAAACGATCAGTATATATTCATTCAATACTAAATGATACATCGTCATGAAAACTGAAAGTAATTTGAGAAGAAAAATTGTGAAAAGGATTTCAATCGTAAAGGAAAATAGTAATTGATAAAATTTTGTTAGTTGAAAATCGTAAAGCTTTAATAAATATCTTCGGGTAAATAAGGCAGCACTATTGATAGTTAAAATAATAAGAATGCTTCTAAAAACTAAACTTAAGTTAATTGCATTAAAACTTGGGTAACTCATTAAAACAAATTCATGCACCAAAGCTACCACCCATAATAAAATACCATACAATAAATGATGATACACCTGTCGGCCTTTAAATAATAACTTATGTGTATTAATGATTTTCATGAATAAGTTTTGTGAGATTTTCGTAATCAATAATCCGTATGGTATTACTTCCCATAGTGATCAATCCATTATTTTTTAATTCTTTTAGTGATCGAATAAATGACTCTCTCACCGTTCCAATAAGATTGGCGAAATCTGCCCTACGAATAGGTAAATCGATATTATATTCCTTTTTGATGAAATCGAAAAGCAACAAAAAGTAGATGATTTTCACTTTAATATTACAATTTGATAATAGATTCATGCGTTCAATCAGAATGATATTTTCTCTATTTATCGCATTCATAATAGATCTTTTAAACTCCCCGTTTAGCGCCATCATCTTTTTTACATTTTCAATAGATAAATGCAAAATGATGCTATCTTCATTTGCAGTAGCAATTTCAGAATGATGTGTTTTACAAAACAATGATCGATAGCCAAAAATATCAGACTTTTTATGAATATTGAAGATATTGGGTTCTCCAATCAAATTCGTATTTGATAAAAAAACAGAACCCGTTTCAATCAAATAAATACCCGAATTAAAGTGATCTTCATTATAGATTTCTTCTCGTTTTTTTATGTGTTTGTATTCTACATTTTCATAAAAAAAAGAGAGTTCGTCTACCGTTAATTCATTAAAAATAGTATCTGATTTAAAGCATAGCTTATCGTAAATATCTTTCATTTTCTTGTTGGTTAGTGTGCAGACAATTGCTTGCCTGCACTAAATTAATCAAACTGATAAAAATAAATAACTTCACTTGCACAATCTATATTCTACAACTTAAAAAGTAGGAGATTTCACCTATTTAAGTCATTATTTTTTAGTGAAATTTTCATCTAATTTTCTTCTTAATTTCTCTTTCGATAAGATGCCACCCATTGATGTGGACTTCATCTTGTCGTTGATAAAAATCAAAGTCGGTAACTCATTGATTTCATATTCAAGAATTAAATCTCTGTATTTATCAATATCTACTTTTACTAAATCGAAATCATATTCTTCTTTATAACTCTTTAAGTAATTAAGAATCTGCTGACTTACCTCACTCCAAGGCGTTTCGAATACAACTATAGAGTTTTTCAAAAGCTGCATGTCTATATTTTCCTTATCTCTAATGATTTGGTAAATATTACTTTTGTTAATTTCTACATCCATTTTCACATTTTAAATTTGGCTTTATAAATTTTAGAATATCCTCCATCAAGCACCATTTAGTTATGGATGATTGTAATAGATTAACTCCCACAAATGCCGTAAACCATAACCAATGTATATTGACATACACAGCTAGGATGATACTAATCAGAATGAAGGTTCCGGCGATAAATCTTATTATTCTTTCTATCATTTTATTTGGCAGTCATACGTTCAACATCTATACAATAAGCGTGGAGAGGAAAATCTACTTTTGAGGTATTCAGTTCATCTATAGATTGAATTAGTATTTCAGCTTGCTTATCAGTTAAAGCAACTACGTCCATTTTGGAATCGGTAAACAGTTTATTCTCTCCGAAGAAACTGCTGTTATTATCAATTCCTGTGTAAATACCTTTTACTTTCGATTCACTAAAAATTGAGGCTCCAATATCACTCAATAAGTTGTAAAGGTCATTTTGCTTACCTTCATCAACTGAAAATATAATTACTAATTTCATGGCATTTTTTGGTTAAAGAAGAGAGGTATTAACCTCCCTTCATTTTTGAACAAACTATTTATTTGGACAACCTATTTTTTCTTTTCTGTCATATAAAATACCAGTGGCACAATCAATAAAGTAAGGGCTGTAGAAGCTATTGTTCCGCCCATTAAAGATATAGCCAAACCTTGGAAAATTGGATCGAATAAGATCACAAAGGCGCCTATCACGACAGTTCCTGCTGTTAATAAAATCGGCATTGTTCTTACTGCACCTGCTTCAATAACGGCTTCTTTTAATGGAGCTCCTTCTTCCAATTTTATATTGATAAAATCAATGAGCAAGACGGAGTTTCTTACCATAATCCCTGCCAAAGCGATGGCACCAATCATAGAAGTAGCAGTAAAAAACGCCCCCATCATCCAGTGGCCTACTAAAATCCCTACCATGGCTAACGGGATCGCTACCATCATTACTAAAGGTGTTTTGAAATCTTGGAACCAACCTACGATTAACATGTATATCACTACTAATACGACTGCGAAAGCTGCTCCTAAATCTCTAAATACCTCGAAAGTAATTTGCCATTCTCCATCCCATTTTAAAACATAATCATTTTCTAAAAACGGTACGGAAGTAAAACTTTGTAGTAGATTATTTCCATTAGGGGTAACGATATCGTTTAACGATTGATCAATGCCCATCATGGCATATACAGGAGATTCCATTTTACCGGCAACATCGGCCACTACATAAGTGACTCTCTTTTGGTTTTTTCTGTAAATGCTCTTCGGTTTTATTGTTTCATGTATCGTGACGATATCACCTACTTCAACCATTTGTCCCATAGCCGATTTTAATGAAAGCTTTTTCAGATCTTCTATGGATGTTCTGTTGTTTTCTTTTAACTGAACTTTTATACCAACTT